>JBFIDS010000172.1:0-7135 GCA_041603715.1 Paraconexibacter sp.
GCAACGAGGCCTCGCCGCGCACGAGCCGAGGGCGATCGTGTTCTCCACCGTGACGTCCGCGCTGCTGTGGCCGCGGTCGACCGCCGGAACGCCGCGGGCGATCCGCTACGACGCCCCGGCGGCGGCGAACCGGCCGGGCCGCCACGGCCTCTGGCAGCGACCGCGAGAGCGTCGCCGGCTGCGCTCCGCGGACCTCCTGCTGCCGCAGTCGCAGGCGACGCTCGTCGAGACGCCCGAGCCACACGCCCCGGCGGTCGTCGTCGGGATCCCCGTCGAGCCCTCGGCGGCGGACGCCCTCCCGTGGGCGCAGCGGGACGTGACGGCCGTGACGTACGCGGCGAACTGGGAGAAGAAGGGCCTCGACCGGGTCCTCGGGGCGTGGGAGGTCGCGCGCCGCGACGGCGAGGCGCTCGTCGTGTGCGGCGCCGACGAGACGACCGTGGCGACGGCGGCGCGCCGGGCGGGCCTCGAGGGTCCCCCGGCGGGGGTCGTGGCGCGAGCGCTGCTGTCGCCGCGTGAGTACCGCGCGCTCGTGCGCCGCGCCCGGGTCTACGTGACCGCCCCGCGGCGCGAGGACCACGGGGTCGCCCAGCTCGAGGCGCTCGCCGACGGGTGCGCGGTCGTCACCACCGCCGGGGCAGGCCCCTCGGTGGCGCTCCCGGCCGCGCGGTCGGTCGACCCGCGCTGGGTCGTCCCCGAGGACGCCGGGCCGCAGGCGCTCGCCGCGGCGTTGCGCTCGGCGCTCGACGACCCTCCCGAGGGCGTCGAGGCGCGCGCGCTCGCCGCGATCGCGCCCCACCGCCAGGCCGCGATCGACGACGTCATCGCCCGCGACGTCATCCCGGCGCTCCTGCCCGCGTCGTGAGTGACGCTGAGCGGCCAGGGGACGGTTCAGCGTCCCCTCACCCGCCGCGGCGCAGGGCGAGGAGGTCGCCGAGCGGGCGGGTGTTCGCGACGTCGTCGGGCGTGAGCCAGGCGCGTCGCGCCGTCGCGACGCCCCAGGACAGGTTCGACAGTGTCTCCGCCCCGTGCGCATCGGAGCTGATGACGATCTTCACGCCCGCGGCGACCGCGGCGCGCGCACCCACGTCGGAGAGGTCGCGGCGCCGCGGGCTCGCGTTGATCTCGAGGAACGTCCCGGCCCGGGCCGCCGCCTCGATCACCGCGTCGACGTCGAGGGCGTAGGGCGCGCGCTGCTCGATGAGCCGGCCCGTCGGATGGCCGACGCAGTCGACGAGAGGGTGCTCGATCGCGCGGATCATGCGCGCGGTGATCTCCGCGCCCGCCTGCTGGAACGAGGTGTGGATCGAGGCGACGACCCAGTCCAGCTCGCCCAGGACGTCGTCGCTGTAGTCGAGTGACCCGTCGGGGAGGATGTTCACCTCGCTGCCGGCGAGCAGGGTGATGCCGTCGATCGCGTCACTCACCTCGTGCACGCGCTCGACGTGTCGCAGGAGCTCGTCGGGCGAGACGTCGTTGCCGAACCCGTGCGTCGCCGAGTGGTCGGTGATCGCGAGGTACTCGTGTCCCTGCTCGAGCGCCGCCTGCGCCATCTCCCGGATCGTGTTGCGCCCGTCGCTCGCCGTCGTGTGGCAGTGCAGGTCGCCACGCAGGTCGTCCCGCGTGACGATCGACGGGGGCGTGAAGTCGGGGTCGACCTCACCCCGGTTCTCGCGCAGCTCCGGCTCGACGAAGGGCAGGCCGACGAGGGCGTAGACCTCCTCCTCGGTCGCGCAGCGGTGCGTCTCACCGGTCGAGTCGTCGATGACCCCGTACTCGCTCACGTGGAAGCCGCGTCGCACCGCGTGCTCGCGCAGCGCGACGTTGTGCTCCTTGCTGCCGGTGAAGTGCTGCAGCAGGTTGCCGAACTGGTCGGGCGCGACGATCTTCAGATCGATCGGGAGCCCCGCGTGGGTGACTCCCTTCGCGCCCGCGGTCCCCACGCCCGAGGCCGACTCGAGCAGGTCCAGCTCGGCGAACGCGGCGGCGAGCGCCGCCGGGTCGGACGCCGTCGCGATGATGTCGAGGTCCTTGACGCTGTCGGCCCACCTTCGTGCCGAGCCCGCGAGCTCCACGCGCTCGCTCGCCGGGTGGTCACGCAGCGCGGTGAGGATCTCCTGCGCAGGCCCGAGCGCCTGGTGGAGCGCCACGCGCCGCTTCGGTGCGTCCCCGGCGCCGGCGGCGATCGCCTCGAGCACCGTCGCCTCGAATTTCGGACCGAAGCCCTTGACCGATCGCAGGCGCTCCGCCTCGGCCGCCACGCGGAGGGCGTCGATCGAGTCGATCCCGAGCTCGTCGTAGAGCTTGCGCGCGCGCTTGGGCCCGAGACCCGGCAGGCGCGTCATCGCGACGAGCCCGGCCGGGAACTTCGCGCGGAGCTTCACCGCCGCGGGGATGTCGCCCTCGTCGAGGAGCGCGTTGAGCTTCTCCTCGAGGGTCTTGCCGATCCCCGGAAGCTCGGTGACCGTGCCGGCGCGCGTCCGCGCAGCGACCGAGGTCGACGCGTCGCGCACGGCCTTCGCCGCGTTGCGATAGGCCGCGACGCGGTGGATGATCGCCCCGTCGAGCTCGTAGAGGTCACCGAGCTCGTCGAACGCGGCGGCGATCTGGGCGTTGGTCGGATCCGGGCTGTCGCGGCTCATCTCGGGCCATTACCCTACGCCGCTCATGTCGCCCGTCCCGTGGCTGGTGCTGCCGACGTTCAACGAGGCCGAGAACGTCGAGCGGATCGTCGGCTCGGCGCTCGAGGTCCTCCGTGCGTGCGCTCCCGAGGGTCACCGCATCCTCGTGGTCGACGACGACTCCCCGGACGGGACCGGCCGCCTCGCCGATGGCCTCGCCGCCGAGCACGAGGCCGTCGAGGTGCTGCACCGCACCGAGCGCAGCGGGCTCGGGGACGCCTATCTCGCCGGCTTCCAGCGTGCTCTCGACGGGGGCGCGGGCTACGTCTTCGAGATGGACGCCGACTTCAGCCACGACCCGGCCGACCTCGCGCGGCTGCTCGCCGCGGTCCGCGACGGCGACGCCGACCTCGCGCTCGGCTCGCGGTACGTAGCGGGGGGCGGGATCGCGGACTGGGGAGCGGTCCGGCGCTTCGTGAGCCGGGGCGGCTCGTGGTACGCGCGCCGCGTGCTCGGCGTCGGCGTCCGCGACCTCACGGGCGGTTACAAGTGCTTCCGCGCCGAGGTGCTCGAGGCGATCGACCTGCCGAGCGTGCGCTCCCACGGCTACGCGTTCCAGGTCGAGCTGACCTACCGCGCGCTGCACGCGGGCTACCGCGTGACGGAGGTCCCGATCGTCTTCCGCGACCGCGAGCATGGCGACTCGAAGATGAGCTGGCGGATCGCCGCCGAGGCCATGTGGCTCGTCCCGCAGCTGCGGCGCGGGGCGCGCCGGGCCGCGCTGCGCCACCGCTGACTCAGGCCGGAGGGGTCCAGGTGGCCGGTAGGCGCTTGATCCCGTGAACGAAGTTCGCGACGAGGAACTCCGGCTCGCCGACCTGGATGTCGGGCATCTGGGTGTAGATCTCCCGCAGGGCGGCGCGGATCGTCTGCTTGGCGAGGTTGGACCCCAGGCAGAAGTGCGGGCCGCCCCCGCCGAACGAGAGGTGCTTGTTCGGCGTGCGCGTGATCTTGAAGCGGAACGGGTCCTCGAACACGTCCTCGTCGCGGTTGCCCGAGCAGTACCACAGGACGATCTTCTCGCCCGCCTTGATCGGCTGGCCGGCGATCTCCGTGTCGACCGTCGCCGTGCGGCGCATGTGCATCAGCGGGCTCGCCCAGCGCAGGATCTCGTCGATGGTCGAGTCCATGCGGCCCTCCATGTCCTCGAGGAAGAGCGCGCGCTGGTCGGGGTTGCGCTCGAAGGCGAGGAGCGCGTGCGCGAGCGAGTGCCGCGTCGTGTCGTTGGCCGCCGCGGCGAGCAGCGAGAAGAACGACCCGATCTCCCAGTCGTCGAGGCGCTCCCCCTCGAACTCGGCCTGAACGACCCACGTGAGGAGATCGTCGCCGGGCTTCGCGCGCCGCTCCTCGGTGAGGTCGAGCGCGATCTCGTTGAGCCGCATCGCGGCGTTGCCGAACAGCTCGATCGGCTCCTGGTCGCCGAGCTCCTCCGGGTCCGCCCACGCCGCCATCATCTCGGCGCAGTGCATGGCCTCGTCGCGGAGGTCCCCGGGCGGCAGCGCGAAGAAGTTGGCGAAGATCCGGCCCGGGAGCTGACGGGCGAACAGCTTCGAGAAGTCGCCCTCCCCGAGCGGAGCGATCTCGGCGACGAGCTCCCTGGCGACCTGCGATGCGTCGGCGTAGAGCTTGGCGACGTTGCGCGCCGAGAACGCCTTCTGCACGATGCCGCGCAGCTGGGTGTGCCGCGGGGCGTCGGCGACGATGAAGGAGAGCGATGCCTCGCGGACGATCTCGGGGAAGTCCTCCATGAAGACGCCCTCGCCGGAGCAGAACGTCCTCGGATCGCGCGAGACCCGTACCTGGTCGGCGTGGCGGAAGAGCGACCAGAAGCCCTCCGTGTCCTCGTCGGGCGGCATGAGCAGCGATTCGGCGGGCGGCGAGTAGCGGAGCGGGCTCTCACGGCGCAACGCGGTGAACGTCTCGTCGCGCTCCTTCCACGGCCGCGACCAGAAGTCGAAGGTGTGGATGTCCGTTTCCGCAGAGGTGCTCACGTGCCGATCGTCTCCGCGCGCGGGCACGCGAGCGACCCCCCAGCGGGGGACCGGTCCCGATCACGGGGGTGACGGGCCCCGCCCCCCGTGGCTCAAGCCGCGCGGCGGAGTGGCCGATGTCCTTCTCGATGCGTGCCGACGACCTCGTCCTCGTCCGGGGCGTCCGTGACACGCGGACGGTCCTCGCCCGCTGGAACGCCGCCCCGGGCCCCGTCGTCGGGCGCTGGGTGCTGTGGGCGTTCGGGATCGCGGTGGGCCTGCTCGCCGCCGTCGTGGTCGTCGCCAGGCTCTCGACCCCGGACCTCACGCCGATCAGCTTCCCCGGCCTCACCTCGGACGCGACGTTCGCCGACGTGATCGAGGTGTGCAAGCGCAACGCCCTCGTGCTCGCACTGCACGGATTCGCCTGCGTCGCCGGGTTCATCGCGGGCTCCTCGATGCCCGCCGAGGCTCAGCGCTACACGGGCGTGTGGCGCTGGATCCACGACAAGGCGGGCCCGCTCGCGATCCTGTTCGTCGTCGCCGCGACGTCCTTCTCGCTCATCACTCAGGCCTACGTGCTCGGCGGCGCGGCCCAGACGCTGTCCAACCAGGGCGGCATGTCGCCGGAGCTGCTCGTGGTCGGCCTCCTGCCCCACGCGATCCCCGAGCTCGTCGCGCTCTTCCTGCCGCTCGCCGCGTGGATCGTCGCGAGCCGGCGGGGCGACTGGCACGAGCTGCTCGCCGCGACGTTCGTCACCGTCTCGCTCGCGACGCCCGTCCTCATCGTGAGCGCGTTCGTCGAGGTCTACGTGAGCCCGCACCTCATCCTCGCGCTGCGCGGCTGATCGGACGCCGAGCCGTCCGGCCGCCACGGGCCGCAGGGCGTGACGGTCCGCGCGCCGGGGTACTGTCGTCGTGGCATCCGTGCACTGGACACGGGGCGCTATACTTTCTGAAGTGCCCCGCCCGGGGTGCGCGAGATCCGAAGGAGCATCGACATGGCCGGCACCCTCACCGACGTCACCGACACGAACTTCCAGGCCGAGGTCATCGAGTCCGACCTCCCGGTCCTCGTCGACTTCTGGGCCCCGTGGTGCGGTCCGTGCCGCATCGTCGCCCCGGTCCTCGAGGAGATCGCCGGTGAGCGCGACGACCTGCGGATCGTGAAGCTCAACATCGACGAGAACCCGCAGACCGCGGCGAACTTCGGCGTCATGTCGATCCCGACGATGATCGTCTTCAAGGCCGGGCAGCCGGTGAAGAAGATCGTCGGTGCGCAGCCCAAGCGCCGGCTCGAGGCCGAGCTGGAGCCCGCACTCGCCTGAGGACCCGGGGCGACCGCCGCAGCGCGTCACCGGCGCGCACGCGGCGCATGCCGCTCCGCGTAGAGCCGCAGGACCTCGTCGGCGTCGCGGCCCTCGTAGCCCGCGAAGCTCCCCACCGTCGCCGCGAAGTCGTCGATGGCCTCGCGCAGCATCGCGGCGTGCAGGCGGTCGCGTGGGGCGAGCGCCGCGTCGTCGAGCCGGCCGAGCCACACGACGAGCGCCGGCAGCCCGACCGCGAGCGAGTAGCGCGAATCCAACTCCGCGAAGAAGAACGTGATGGGGAACGCGGCAAGGTCGCGCTCGACCTCGATGACGCGCGCGTGGAGGTCGTCGAGCGCGTCGACGAGGCCCTCCGTCTCGTCGATCGACGCGTCCCGCTCGGCGCGGGCCATCAGCTCCAGGTCGTAGGCGAGCGCCCGTCGGCGCGCGAGGACCGGGTAGATCGACAGGAACCACGCGACAGAGGCCGTGAGCAGCCCGAGCCCGACGAGCGCCTCGAGCGGGGCGACGAGCTGAAGGCCGTCGGCCGTCGGCGTCATCTCGCCGTAGCCGAGCGTCGTGAGCGACACCGCGGAGAAGTACAGCGCGAGAAGGAGCGCGCCGTCCCCGGCCACCTCCGGGAGGACCGCGAAGCCGTCGGGGACGTGGGGCAGGTAGACGAACGCAAACCCGACGACGACGAGGGTCGCCCAGACCGCGACGACGAACACGACGGCGACCGGGCCGGCGAACGCCACCGCACCGCGTCCCCAGGGGCCCGACCGGTGCAGCGTCCTCCACGTCGCCGCGGCGACGAGACGGCTCAGGGAGCCGCGGCCCCCATGGTCGAAGAGGGTGTCGAACACGTCGCGCGCCGCGAGCCCGATGAGGACCACACCGACGAGCGTCGACGAGACCGCGAGCATCGACGTGACGCTAGCGCAGGCCACGGCGCGACCGCCGGGGTCGGGGCCGAGCCCGGGCCGCGGCGGGACCGCCGCTCCGAGGCGGGCCGTCCGGCCTCAGCCGCCCTCGGTCGCCGCGGCGGGCGGCCGGACGCGGCGGCGCGGATCCGCCCGGCCTCCCGGGTCGAACGGCAGCCGCTCCCTCTCGAGCCTCGCGCGGACTCCCACCGGGTCGCCGAGGGCTGTCGGCGCGACCGTCCCGTCGGCCTTCA
>JBFIDS010000173.1:0-7124 GCA_041603715.1 Paraconexibacter sp.
GCACGGTGCACCGGGGGCATCGCCACGGAGCGTAGAGGCGGCGCCCGTCCGCTCGCGACGGTCACCTGCTTCAGGACCGGCCCATGACGGAGCCACACGAATCTAGGCGGCGACGCCGAGGGCTACACCGACGACCCGGCGCTCGACGAGGCGGCCGCTCGACCCCTGCCGAGCGCCTGCGCCGCGCGTCGGCTACGGTCCGGGCGTGCCCGCCGATCCGCTCTTCCGCCTCGTCTGCGTCCCCTCCGCCCTCGACGGCTCGGGAGGATGGGGCGGCCCGTGGGCGACGGAGATGCTCCGCGACGGCGAGATCGCCCTGCTCGTCGACGACGGCGGGCTCGGCTCGATCGACGAGGTCGCGCACGCGCTCGACCTCGTCACGGTCTCGGTCGTCCGCACCGAGAAGGACGCCGCCGAGCAGGAGCGCACGGTCATCACGTACGCGGCGTCGCTCCCGCTCGTGTGGATCGCCCCGTCGTTCAGCGACGGCGCGCGCGAATGGGCGCGCAAGCGCGGGCCGATGACCCTCCTCGTCGAGTCCGGCGGTCCGCTGCCCGACGAGGAGCGCCGCCGCATCGAGCGGTTCGTCGCGGTGCTCGGCCGCCAGGCCGACTGAGCACGGCGCGCCTGCCGCGCGGGGACGCGCGACCGCATCGGCCCTCACTCCGTCCGCGGGGCGAGCTCGCGCTCGTCCTCGAAGCACCACACCCAGCTCTCCCCGGGCTCGGCCGAGCGCATGACGTGATGCCCGGTCGTCTCGTGATGGGCGCGGGCGTGGCGATTGGGGGACGAGTCGCAGCAGCCGACGTGCCCGCACGTGAGGCACACCCGCAGGTGCACCCAGGCGTCCCCGTCACGAAGGCACTCCTCGCACCCGGACGAGCGCGCCACGACCGGACGAACCTGGCCGGCGTGCGGACACGCGTCGGCGGGGAGCACGACGTCGATGAGCGCCTCCGTGTCGACGCTGCCATGCTGGGCGGGACGACCCGTGAGCCGCGGTGGCGCGTCCCCGTCGAGGTGGAAGACGCGGAGCTGGCGCGCGCGGGCGAGCGCGGCCTCGTCGTCGTGGCCGAGTCCGCGTAGGAGGCGCATCGTCATCGCGACGCTCGCCTCGACGTCCTCGCTCACGACCTCGTCGGCCCCGGAGGCGAGGATCTCGTCGATGTCGTGCGCGTAGCGCGTGCGCACGACGACGTGGACACCCGCGTTGATCGTGCGCGCGACGCGGACGACCCGGCCCGCGCGTTCGGCCTCATCGTCGGGCACGACGAGGGCCCGGGCACGATCGAGCCCGGCCTCCCGCAGCGTCCGCTCGCGGACGGGGTCGCCCAGGAGGACGGGGATGCCGCCCGCGGCCGCGTCGTGCGCGCCGTCCGGGCTGAGCGTGACGACGACGACGTCGATGCCGGCGTCGCCGAGGACGTGGGCGAGCCCGCGCGCCCAGCGGCCGTAGCCCGCGACGACGACGTGATCGCGGGAGCCGTCCGCCGGGGAGGATCCGTGCGCGGGTGCCGTGTCGCCGGGGACGCCGACGAGGTCCGGGGCGGCCGGCGTCGTCGTGGTCCCGGTCGAGAGGGCGAGCCGCCGGCTGAGCCCCATGAGCATCGGCGTCGCGGCCATCATCAGGACGGTCGCGGCGATGAACGTCTGGCGCCCGTCCTCCCCGAGTCCTGCGGGCGTGAGGTCGGCCTCCGCGCCCACCTCGGCGAGGACGAACGAGAACTCCCCGACCTGCGCGAGCATCAGCCCGACGGCCGCCGCGAGCCCGATGCGCTCCCCGAGGGCGAGGACGGCGAGACCGGTCGCGAGGACCTTGACCGCGAATACGGCGGCGATCGCGCCGACGACGACCGGGAGGTTGTCGAACACGAACCCGACGTCGAGGAGCATCCCGACCGAGACGAAGAACGTCGCGCTGAAGATGATCTGGAGCGGGAGCACCTCGCCCATCGCCTGCGCGTCGAAGCGGCTCTCGGCGACGAGCAGGCCGGCGAGGAACGCGCCGAGCGACACGCTGACGCCGGCGAGCGACACGCCGTAGGCGGTCCCGAAGCAGATCGCGACGACGGTGAGGAGGAAGATCTCCGGCGAGCAGGTGCGCGCCACGCGCTCGAGCATCGGCGGCAGCAGCCGGCGGGCGACGACGAGCACGAGCGCGATGAGGAGTCCCGCGCGCACGAGAGCCCACGTGATGTCGAGCGCGCCCCCGCCGTCGCCGCCGAGCATCGGCACGACGAGGACCATCCCGACGATCGCGAGATCCTGAAACAGGAGGACGGCGACCGCGGTGCGGCCGTGGGGCGCGGAGATCTCCCCGCGGTCCCCGAGCAGCTTGAGCACGATCGCCGTCGAGGAGAGGGCGACGAGGAGACCGGTGAAGACCGCCGCGGACGCGTCGACGCCCGCGGCGACGAGCACGAGCGTCGTGATCGCCGTCGTCGTGCCGACCTGGACGCCCCCGCCGATGACGAGCGAGCGTCGCACCTCGCGCAGGCGCCCGAGGTTGAACTCGAGCCCGATCGTGAAGAGGAGGAGCAGCACCCCGACCTCGGCGGCGGCCTGCACCGTGTCGAGGTCGTCGACGACGCCGAGCGCGTTCGGTCCGACGATCACCCCGGTGAGGAGGAAGGCGACGATCGGCACGAGCCCGATCCGCAGGCCGAAGTAGGCGACGGCGGCGCCGGTCACGACGAGGACGGCGATCCCCTGGAGATATTCGGGCGCCTCGCCGGCAGCGATCGGCCACACGAACGGCAGTCTAAGGCCAGGTAATCCGAGCCTCGACCCGCCGGGCGGTGGGGCATCGGAAGTCTCAGCGGGACAAGGGGCGCGCCGCCGAATAGGATCTCGCGCCGACGAGACGTCCCACAATGGTCTCGCACAAACGAATTGACGGGGGAAAAATGTCATTCAGTCCCACCCGACGCGCGTCCTTCGCGTCCGTCGGCCTGACGCTCGCGCTGCTCGCGGGCCTCGCGCTCGCCACTCCGAGCGCCGACGCGTTCACATCGAGCCCGTTCTGGAAGTGCCGG
The DNA here is from genome assembly GCA_041603715.1 of Paraconexibacter sp. GTDB lineage: Bacteria > Actinomycetota > Thermoleophilia > Solirubrobacterales > Solirubrobacteraceae > Paraconexibacter. The sequence goes on from JBFIDS010000173.1 coordinate 3,036, forward strand.
GCGAGCGCGGTCTACGCGTCCGTCGCCGGTCAGAACCGGGTCGAGCCGGTCGTCGCCAACGGCAACCCGAGCACGGCGAACAACACGAGCCCGGACCGGGCCCAGTGCAACAACGAGGAGGCGGGAGCGAACAACCTCGCGACGCCCCTCGGCATCCCGCAGAGCTTCGTCAACGCCGGCACCGCCGCCGCGAAGACGACGATCACCCCGGAGACCGGGCAGGCGATCGACCAGGCGATCGAGGTACTCGCCCGCGTCGAGAACCTCTCGCTGCCGCTCGGCACCGACACGAACATCCTCGGCGTCACCGCCGCGGAGGCGAAGGTCACGGGTCGGTGCGTCAACGGGCAGCCCGAGCTCACCGGCACGAGCGAGATGCTCGGCCTCACGCTCGGCGGCGTCCCGGTGCCGCTCGACGGGCTCCTCGAGGCGCTCGCGACGGCGCTCCAGCCGCTCGGCGTCCTCGTCGACATCAAGTTCAACGAGCAGATCCGCGAAGGCCGCTCGCTGACCGTCCGCGCCGCGCACATCAAGGTGCTCACCCCGGACGGGGCCACGCCGCTCATCGACCTCGTCATCGCCGAGGCGAGGGGCGACGCCGACGAGTTCACCTGCGACCCCAACAAGCAGATCCCCGGCTTCGACGGCCAGATCTGCCCGACGGGCTCGATCCTCGACCTCACGCGCGGCCTCTGCGTCATCCCGGCCACGGCCCAGAACGGGCTGATCGTCGTCGGGCTGCCCTTCCAGGGCCCGAGCGGCGGCACGGTCCTCCCGCTCAGCGTCGCCAAGCAGCGGTTCGGGAGCTCGATCTGCCTGTCGCTCAAGGGGAAGGGGCTGCCGGCCTATGCGGTCGTCGGTACGGACGGCCGCAACCGGATCACCGGGACGAACGGCCGTGATCGCATCCTCGGGCTCGGCGGCAACGACTCGCTCGACGGCGGCCGCGGGGCGGACTGCATCGACGGCGGGACGGGCAACGACCGCGTCAACGGCGGTGTCGGCAGCGACCGCATCTACGGCCGCAACGGCAACGACACGCTGACGGGCAATCTCGACAACGACCGCATCATCGGCGGCGCCGGGAACGACAAGCTCAACGGCGGCCCGGGGATCGACCACCTCGACGGCGGCACGGGCAACGACACGATCGCCGCGGGCTACAACCGCGACTCCGTGTTCGGTGGGCCGGGCAACGACGCGATCAACATCGCCCAGCAGGGTCCGCGTGCGCGGGCGAACTGCGGAAGCGGCCGCGACAAGATCCGGCTCAACGGCTCTGAGCGCAAGCGGATCCGCAACTGCGAGATCGTCTACGTCCTCAAGGACCGCTAGTCGCCTCGCAGGACGACACGGACGCACGGCGGCGGGGCCGGTCCTTCGGGGCCGGCCCCGCGTCGTCGCGCCCACCTGATCGGGCGCGACGGCGCTCGCGTACCCCTTGCAGATGACCGACACCGTGATCCCGCTCGCCGCCGCCCTCGACGTCTCGGGGCCCGGGGGCGTCCTGCCCGTCGCCGCGGCGGGCGTCCTCGTCCTGATGGTCGCGACCTGGGCGCTCGGACTGAAGCTGAAGGACGTCTCGATCGTCGACGTCTCCTGGGGCCTCGCGTTCGTGACGATCGCGTGGGCCGCGTTCGCGGTCGGGGACGGCGACGACGGCCGGCGGCTGCTGCTCGCGCTCCTCGTGAGCGCATGGGGCCTGCGCCTCGCCGGCTACATCGCGTGGCGCAAGACGAAGGAGTCCGGTGAGGACAAGCGCTACGTCGCGATGCGCGAGAAGCACGGCGACCGCTTCCCCGTCGTCTCGCTCTACACGATCTTCGGGCTCCAGGGCCTGCTCGCGCTGATCGTCGCGCTGCCGGTGATGGTCGCCGCCCAGCGCCCGGACGGACTCGACGCCCTCATCGTGCCCGGGCTCGCCCTCTGGGCGCTCGGGCTCTTCTTCGAGGCGGTCGGCGACGCCCAGCTCGCGCGCTTCAAGGCCGATCCCGGCAACAAGGGGCAGGTCATGGACCGGGGGCTCTGGCGCTACACCCGCCACCCCAACTACTTCGGCGACTTCTGCGTGTGGTGGGGCATCTGGCTCGTCGCGCTCCCCGCCGGCGGCACGTGGTGGACGTTCATCGGCCCCGTCGTCATGAGCGTCCTCCTCATCCGGGTGAGCGGAGCGGGCCTGCTCGAGAAGACCGTCGTCGACCGCCGCCCGGGCTACCGGGAGTACATCGAGCGCACCTCGGGCTTCGTCCCGATGCCGCCGCGCAAGGGCTGAGGGCGCTCAGCGCGGGCGCAGGAGGTAGTGGCTCACGAGCCACTCGTTCCCGCCCCGGAACCGCCAGATCACGTCGGTGGAGAGGAAGAACAGCCGCCAGGTGCCGAACAGCCGCCGCGCGTCGCGCTCGGAGAGGCCCGACCGCTGCAGGACCGCGATCGCCTCGTCGCGGTTGGCGTCGAGTCGCTCCAGCCACGCGACGAGCGTGTCGGCGTAGTGGGTGCCGGGGACGACCCAGCGCCGCTCGAGGCGGAGGTCGTCCTGGAACCAGCCCATGAGGTCGTGGCTCGGCATGAGGCCGGCGGTGAAGAACCTCTCGGCCGCCCACGTCGACTCGAACACGTACGGGAGGGTGCGGTGGCTGAAGACGTGGACGAACAGCCGTGAGTCGGCGTCCGTCATCCAGGTCGAGACGCGGCGCAGCAGCTCCTTCCAGTTCCGCATGTGCTCGAACATCTCGATCGACATCACGCGGTCGAACGTCCGGCCGGGCTCGAAGTCGTTGACGTCGGCCGTGCGGATCTCGAGGTTGGTGAACCCGCGCTCACGGGCCTGCTGCTCGATCCACCCGCGCTGGCCGTGCGAGTTCGAGACGCCGAGGATGCGGGCGTTCGGGTACTGCTCGGCGAGCCACAGCGACAGCGAGCCCCAGCCGCAGCCGAGATCGAGGATGTCCATGCCGTCGCGGACGCCCGCCCGCTCGCAGCTGATCCGGAGCATCTCCTCCTCGGCCTGCCCGAGCGTCGTCACCCCGTCGCCCCACCAGCAGCCGCTGTACTTGCGGCGCGGACCGAGGGTGAGCCCGAGGAACTCCGGCGGCAGCTCGTAGTGCTGCTCGTTGGCCTCCTGCGTCGCCTCGGCGATCGGCCCCGTGGACTGGCGCTCGAGCAGCGCGTGCAGCCTCGCCTCCTGACCCTCGACGCCTCCGCGGGACTCGTGACGCAGCCGCTTGTGGGTCGCCGCCCACGATCCGGCGCGCAGCACGGGGTCGGGGAGCAGGCCGCGCTCCAGCGCGACGTCGAGGGCTCGGTAACGGAGGGGGGAGGAGGTGCTCACAAGACTGGGATGCGGCGCAGCGCCGCTCACGGATCATCGATGAACCGCGGCGCCGCCCGCCGCGAACACACTGAGGATGACCGAGCGCTTCGCCCAGGTCGGGGACATCGAGCTCTGCTACGAGGAGCACGGCGACCCCTCCGATCCGACCGTCCTGCTCGTCATGGGGCTCGGCCTGCAGATGGTCTGGTGGCGGGACGACCTCGTCCGCATGCTCGTCGACCGGGGGCTCCACGTCGTGCGGTTCGACAACCGCGATGTCGGCCGGTCCACCGTCCTCTCCGGCCCGGGCGTGAGTGCCCTGGGCTTCCTGCGGCGCCGCGCGACGCCGTCCTACACGCTCGCCGACATGGGCGACGACACGGCCGGGCTCGCCCGACACGTGTCCCCCGATGGTCGTGCCCACGTCGTCGGCGTGTCGCTCGGGTCGTTCGTCGCCCAGGAAGCCGCGATCCGCCACCCGGACACCATCCGCTCGCTCACGTCCATCATGGGCCGGCCCGGGGACGGGCGCACGGGCAAGGTGGCCAAGCGGATGTTCCCCCTGTTCCTGCGCTCGGGACCCGCGGACCCCGCGGGCGCGATCGAGCACATGGTGAGGACGTTCCACACGATGGGGTCTCGGCACCGCACCGCGCAGGACGATGAGGACGTGCGCACCGTCATGCGCCGCTCGCTGCCCCGCGAGCGCTCCGGGACCGGCGCGGGCCGCCAGCTCGCCGCGGTCCTCGCCGAGCGCGATCGCACGGCGGACCACCGCC
>JBFIDS010000174.1:0-7124 GCA_041603715.1 Paraconexibacter sp.
CCCGTGGACGACGATCCGCGACCCGGACCGGACGTGGGCGAGCACGAGGGCGACGGCGTCGCCGATCCCCTCGAACGCCGCCGGTGGATGGCGCACGTCGGAGTCGAGCCACTCGCGGGCTGCGGCCGCGTCGCGGTGGCCGCGGCGGACGAGGATCTGCGCGAGGGCGTCGCTGACACCGAGCTCGTCGCGCAGTGCGCGCACGGCAGCGGTCGGGCACGGGGGCACGTCGAAGCGGGCGAGGAGCGAGGCGGCCACGGCGGGGACGGTAGGGCGCGGGGTGGACGGAAGGCCGCGCCGGCGGACGGCGTCGGGACGTGCGGGCGTGAGCATCCCCCGGTCGCGACGGGCCCCCGCCCGCCCGGGTCAGCCGAGGGGGCTCGGGCGCGTGATCGTCGTCGTCGACGGACCCGGGGTCCACTTCCCCGTCGCTCCGCTGCGCCAGCGTGCCCGCACGCGGGCCCCGCGTACGACCGAGGCGCGGGCGACGACGCGATCGAACGTGCCGTCGGAACGCGTGCGGAAGCGCACGACCCGCCTGCCCCGCGCCGACGGGGCGGACCGCAGCGCGCGCCAGGACCCGCGGCCGCGACGTACCTGCAGCTCGACCTGGCGGGCACCCCGGCCGGGCCGGATCCGGCCGAAGACGCCGCTCGTCCGTGCGCGCGCCCCCTTCAGGGGCCGGACGAACACGCCCGCGGCGAAGGCCGCCTGGGCGGGCTTGGGACGCCCGTCGGCGAACTGGATGCCCGAGAGCCACTGGCCGAAGCCGCGGCGCTCGCTCGCGCTCTGGCGGGTGGCGGCGGGTGGGAGGTCGCGCAGGAGGAACTGGCTGTGAGCGACGACCCGCGGCTCACGCCACGCGAGGTACTCCGCCCACGGGAGGAACCTCGCCTGGTCGGAGAGCCCGTAGCGGGCGTCGTCGGAGGGCGGGTTCGTCTCGTATCCGTACTCGGTGATCCACACGTCACGGACGGCGGACGCGATCCGTCCGCGCGCGGCGAGCCGGTCGAGGAGCGCGGTGAGCCTGCCGATCGCCCCGAGCGGCACGTCGTCGGGATGGTTCCTCGACGGCCGGGCGTCCGGTGGCGTGTGGAGCGAGTACGGGTGCATCGTGAACCCGTCGCCCGGGACCTTCGTGAAGCCGGCGCAGTCCCCGTCGGTGCGGGGGCGCAGCCGCGTGTCGACGCAGGCGAGATCGCGGACGAACCTCAGCGGCGCCACGCCCTTGCGCCCGGCGTCCTTGGACGCGAGGCCCCCGATGAGGACGCGCGCGTCGCCCTGGGCGCCCTTGATCGCGGTGTCGGCCGCGACGACCATGCGCCGGTAGACGCCGGGGCTCACCGGGCGGGCGCCGTCGACCTGCGGGAGGAGGAAGGCCGGGTGGTTCGGCTCGTTCCAGACGCCGAACAGCGCCACCCGCGGCAGCGGACCCTCGTCGGACGCCGTCGCCGGGGGCGGGGGTGCGGGGCGCCCGAACACCTGGTCGAGGAACGACTCGTCCTGGGACGGCGGCAGCGCCTCGACCGTGGGCGGCGGGGTGAACGTCCCGCTGTAGCGGCGGGCGACGGCGGAGGCGAACCGCCCGTAGGCGTCGACGTCGAGGTCCGTGCGGGCGCGCGGACCGGGCAGGTCGTCGGTCGCCCAGTGCGGCGCCCAGAAGGCGATGTCGAGCATGATCTCGAGGTCGCGCTGCGCCGCGAGACGCACGAGACGGTCGAGCGCGGCCCAGCGGCTCTGCTCGTAGGCGGCGGGCTCCGTCTGGTCGAAACCGGGGGGAACGCGATCCTGGTCGGCGTCCCGCGTGAGCGACGACCACGACGCCGTGACCCGCAGCGTGTCGACGCCGAGCGCCTTCAGCTCGTCGAGCGACCCCGCGACCTGCTCGGTCGGGGTGTGGAGGAGCTGTGCGTCGTCCTGGACGACCGTCTTCAGCGCGGGCCGCGCGCCCGCCGCACCGGGCCCGGCGGCCGCGAGCACGCAGGCACCCGCGAGCACCGCGATCGCCGCGCGCACGCGGCGCCTGCCCCCCGTCCCCATGTCCCCGCGCCTCGTCGGTCAGCCCGGCAGCTCGCCGGCGAGGCGCTTGAGGTCCTGCTCGAGCTCCTCGTCGACGGCGCGGGCGCCCATCCAGTAGACGACCGCCATCCCGATCGCCGACCCGGGCACACCGAGGAGAGCGGTGCCGATGTCGGTCGCGTCCCGGCCCGGCACGTCGAAGCCGCTCACGAGCACGCCGAAGAGCGCGGAGCCGACGACCGCGCCGAGGAAGGCGCCCACGATCCCACCGGCGAAGCGGTCAGGCACGAAGACGCTGAAGTGCCACAGCGCAATTCCCATCGTGACCCATACGAGCATTCCCATGACGGCTCTCCTAGCGCGGGCGGCCGTGCCGCGGGTTGCGCTTCTTGCGGTTCGACTTGTCGCGCTTGGGCTTCCGCTTCTCGTCCTGCATGTAGACGTCCTCCGGCTGCGCGTCCGCCTTGGGGTCGTACCCGGGCTCCTCGGTGGCGACCGGGGAGTCCTCGATGTCGAGGTCACGGACCATCTCGTCGAACTCGGCCTGGCTCACGCCCTGGCTCGGGTCCTCGGGGGTCGTGAGGCGACGGGCCTTGCGGCGGCGCTCGGCCTCGCGCTTGGCGTCGGTGTCGACCTCGACGGCCGCCGAACCGTCGGCGTAGGCCGGGACCATCCCGCCGAACTCGCCCATGATCCGGGCGCGGCGACGACGCCAGCCGGGCTCGCGCTCCTTCCAGGCGATGAGAACCGGGCCCGCGATGAAGATCGACGAGTACGTGCCCGAGATGACGCCGACGAGCAGAGCGAAGGCGAAGTCCTGCAGCGTCTCACCCCCGAACAGCAGCAGCGCGAGGACCGGGAGCCCGGTCGAGACGGAGGTGTTGATCGAGCGGACGACGACCTCGCTCATCGATCGGTTGGCGATCTGCGAGAACGCTGCCTTCGGCATCCGCGGAACGTTCTCGCGGATGCGGTCGAAGACGATGATCGTGTCGTAGAGCGAGTACCCCAGCAGGGTGAGCAACGCCGCGACCGTCGCCGTCGTCACCTCCCGATCGGTGAGCGCGTAGATGCCGGACACGATGAGGATGTCGTGGCTGAGCGCGATGAGGACGGGGACGGCGTACTTCCACTCGAAGCGCAGCGTGATGTACGCGCTGATGACGATCAGCGACGCGATGATCGCGATGATCGCGCTCTCCGCGACGCTCTCGCCGAACGTCGGCCCGATCGACTGGGTGTTCGGCTCCCCCTCGATCCCGAGTCTCTCGTCGAGCGCGCGGTTGAGGTCATTGACCTTGACCGGGCTGAGCTGCTCGACGCTGATCTGGAAGACGTTCTCGCCGAGCTCTTCGTCGGTGACGCCCTGGATCTTCGCCGACCCGAGGCCCTGGCTGGCCAGCACCTCGCGGACGTCGCCCTCGTCCGCCTGCTGGGACGTGAACGCCGCGGTGACCCGTGTCCCGGACTCGAAGTCGATCCCGAAGTCGATGCCCTTGCCGCCGAGCGCGAGCGCCCCGATGATGAGGATCACGCCGGAGGCCGAGAAGAACCACTTCGACAGACCCGAGAAGTCGATCCGGATCGACCGCTTCTGCGGTGCGGCGCCGAGGGCGGACGGCGACTGGAGCATCTTCGACCGGCTCATCGTGCCGAGGATCGCCTGGGTGAGGAGCACGGCCGTGAAGAGCGACACGAGCGTGCCGAGGCCGAGCACGAGTGCGAATCCCTTCACGCCCGCGGTCGCGAGGGTGAAGAGGATGAACGCGACCATGATCACGACGACGTTCGCGTCGATGATCGCCGTGATGCCCTTCTTGTAGCCGGCGGCGATGCCCGCGATCGTCGATCTGCCCGCGCGTATCTCTTCCTTGACGCGCTCGAAGATGACGATGTTCGCGTCCGCGGCGACACCGAGCGTGAGGACGAGCCCCGCGATGCCTGGGAGCGTGAGCGTCACCGGGATGAGCTTGATGAGCGCGAAGAAGTAGATCGCGTAGACGAACAGCGCCGCGACGGCGATGACGCCGAGGATCCGGTAGAAGGCGAGGAGGAACAGGACGACGATGACGAAGCCGCCGATGCCGGCGATCACGCCTTCGTCGAGCGCCTGCTGACCGAGCGTCGCCGAGACCTGGGACTGCGAGATGAGCTCGAGCTCGACGGGCAGCGCACCGGTCCGCAGGAGGTTCGCGAGCCGCTGGGCGCTCTTGATCGTGAAACCGCCCGAGATCTCGGAGCCCGTTCGGGCGTCGATGCCGTCGGGGTTGCGGTTGAAGTCGATGAACGGGGCCGAGATGACCTCGCCGTCGAGGACGATCGCGAAGTGCTGGGCGGCGGCGAGCGGGCTGCTGCCCGGGATGAACTGGGCCTGGCCGCGCTCCGCGATCTCGCGCGTCGTCTCCTGCCAGATCCGGCGGCCCTCGTCGGAGAACTCGAACGTGACGTTCGGCTGGCCCGTGCCCCCGGGGCCGCTGTCGAAGTTCTGCTCCGGGTTCTCGATGTCCGTCCCGCGAAGCGCGAAGTCGTCGTTGAGGACGTAGTAGCAGTCCCGCTCGGTCGTGTTGTCCTCGCTGCCGTCGGGCTGCTCGCCCCGCAGGACGATCGTGCCCTCCTTCACCTCGACGATGCGCTCGTCGGCGCGCGGCTCGGTGTCCTCGCGGCGCTCGAACTCGCCGTCGGGCCCGCGCACGGTGAAGAGGTCGCCGCGCTCCGTCGCGGGGCCCGAGAGGACCGTGCGCGACTTGTCGTTGACGAGGTAGTAGCGCGGGCCGCCGGTCGCGGTGTTCTGGTCCGGCATCGCGGCGCGGCGGCGCGCGCGGGCCACCGCGTCGTACTGCGGCAGGCATCCGGCCTGTCCCGCCGCCTGACCACCGGTGACGGACGCGTCGTCGGGCGCCGGCTCCAGGTCGGAGCCGAGGACGTTCTTCTCCCAGTCGTAGAAGAACAGCTGTGCGGTCGTCCCGACCTGCCGCTGCGCCTCGTCGGCGTTCCTCACGTCGGGCAGCGAGACGATGATCTGGTCGGCGCCCGTGCGCTGGATCTCCGGCTCGGCGACGCCGAGCTGGTCCACGCGCTCGCGCATGATCTCGATCGAGCGGTCGACCGCCTCGTCGTTGACGTCGCTGAACTTCGTCGGGGTCGCCTGGTAGACGAGCTCGACGCCGCCCTTGAGGTCGAGACCGAGCTTCGTGTCCTTCGAGGCGATCGTCACCGCCGAGGCGATGACGAGCCCGGCGACGAACAGCAGGATGAAGAGATTGCGGCGCTTGTCTGACATCACGCGTCCGGGGTCAGGACGAGCAGCAGGCCGCCGTCGTCGTCATAGGCGGGGAACAGGTCGGCGGTCGCCTTCGCGGGCAGATCACCCTCGGCGTTGACCCGGACGGGCTTCGACAGCTGGCGCACGCCCCACTCGAGCACGGTCTCCACGTGATCGGCGCCCTCGTCGAACTCGAGCCCGAGGACGTCCTTCACCGGCCGGCCGATCACGCGCGCGTCGTCGAGGCCGGTCAGCTCGAAGCTCCCGCGGCCGCACGCGATGACGTTGCCCTCCTGGTCGCAGGCGAAGAACGCGGCGTTCGGCGCGGGGTAGTAGTCGTCGAGAAGCTCGAAGAGGAAGCCGAACCCGCATTTCTCGCAGCCCTTGGGCGTCGAGCGGAACCCGGCGGTCCGGTCGGTGGCGGCGCTGCGCGCGCCGCAGTTGGGACAGATGAAGAGATGAGCCATCGGGGAACGGCACAGCGTACGCGAGCAGCCGGGCGGGTTGTCGCACGGGTGCTCCCGAAGGTGCCGCCGTGAGCGTACGCGCTGGGACCTCAAGTTTCCGTCAGGTCCGGCCGACGACCGTGGGAGCCATGGTTCCCCACCACGACGATCCCATCTCCCTGCGCGACGCCGAGACCGCCGAGCGCATCGCCCGGGCGGCCGCCCGCGGACGCGGCGCCGACCGCAGCCCCACCCTCGACCAGCTTCTGCGGGCCTTCGACGAGCCCGCGGCGACCCCGGAGGCACGCCGCCGGATCGCCGCCGCGCTCGCTCTCGCCGGGATCCGCTCCGTCCCGTCCGTCCTCGAGGCGCCCGAGGGGGCCCGCGTCACGCTCGGCGGCCTCCCCGCCGGCCGCAGCAGGGCGTCCCGCCGCGCGCTCGCCGGAGTCGGCGCGCTCGGACTCCTCCTCGGGGGCGCCGGACTCGCTTCCGGCGTCGTCGGCTCTTCCGGTTCGGGCGAGCGCCTTGACGCGCTGCCGGCCGGGAAGACCGAGGCCGCGGTCGCCCAGGCCCGCTCGCGGAGCGCCCCCACGCCGGCGGTTCCGGCAACGGCGACGAGCGACGACGCCACGCGCGCGGCGACGACGCGCGCCGCGGCGAAGACCACCCCGTCCGCCGAGGCCCCGGCGCCCGCGACGGCCGGCACACCTGCGCAGGACGAGGCCGAGGAGAAGGCCGCCACGAAGAAGGCCGCGGCGAAGAAGCCCACCAAGGCGAAGAAGAAGAAGAAGAAGAAGAAGACCTCGACGCGCGTGAAGGTCCGCCTGTCCCCCGCGGCGCCGACCTACCTCTGTGTCGACGACGGCGCGGGCAAGGTCCTGTTCAAGGGGACGCTCTCGCAGCCCCGCACGTTCACCTCGAAGCGGATCCGGCTCAACGTCGGCCTCGCGAGCACGCGCGTGACCGTCAACGGGAAGCAGTTCGCCCTCAGCGGGTCGCCGGCGGGCGCGGACCTCTCGAAGGGGACGCGCGTCGCGCTGCCGCTCGGCCAGCGCCCCTGCGCCTGATCCGGCGCTCGGGTCACGATCCGCCCCCCACAGGTCACGTTTGCTGGACCTGGGCCAGCGAACGTGCCGCGCGAGGGTCTCGCGGGCGCTCGCCCGCCCCGCCCCGCCCCGGCGCCTAGAAGAGCGAGGAGTCTGCGGGCGGCGTGAGCCCGAGGTGCGCATAGGCGCGCGGCGTGGCGACCCGACCGCGCGGCGTGCGCATGATGAGCCCGCACTGCAGGAGGTAGGGCTCGTAGACGTCCTCGAGCGTGTCCTGCTCCTCGCCGATCGCGGCCGCGAGCGTCGACAGGCCGACCGGTCCGCCCGCGAACAGGTCGCACAGCGTCCGCA
>JBFIDS010000175.1:0-7121 GCA_041603715.1 Paraconexibacter sp.
CACCCGCATCAGCGTGGGGGCGGGAGGCGCCGAGGCGAACCTCCACTCCTCGACCCCGGCGCTCAGCCACGACGGCTGCGTCGCCGCGTTCTTCTCCTCGGCGACGAACCTCGTCGCCGGTGACCTGGGGCTCGAGCCGAAGGTCTTCGTCCGGGACCGTTGCGCGGGCGACACGGAGATCGCCAGCCTGTCGAACGCGAGCACCCAGGGCCGTGCGAAGGTCCCGATCGACATCTCGGCCGACGGCTGCCGCGTCGTGTTCCTCGCGACGACCATTCTCGCCCCGGCGCCCGCGCCGGCGACCGACGGCGCCGCGCTGCGCGACCGCTGCGCGGGGACGACCTCCCGCCTCGACCTCGCGACAACCGGGGATCCGGGCAACAACACCGTCACCGACGTGAGTATCAGCGGGGGTACGGGGCGCTACGTCGGCCTCACGAGCTTGTCGACCAACCTCGTGCCGGGAGACACGAACGCCGCGGCCGACGCGTTCATCCGCGACCGGGCGACGAACACCCCGCCCGTCGCCGAGCTGACGACCACGGTGGTCGGCCGACGTGTCACCGTCGACGCGACCGCCTCGCGCGATCCCGACGGGGCCGCGGTGACCGGGTCGGTCTCCTTCGGCGACGGGTCCCCCGACCAGGCGGGCCTGAGCGCGGTGCACGAGTACATGCGCGGGGGCACCTTCAGCGTCGCGGTCACGGTGACCGACGCCGACGGTGTCTCGGCCACGAAGGCGGTCGCCGTCGACGTGGCCGAGCCGGTCGCGCCCGCACCCCCACCGCCGCCCGACGGAACGGTCATCGTGGTCCCGCCGCCCGAGGGCACCCCGCCACCGCCCCGGCTGGTGCTCGACCGCGTCGGCCTCTCGAGGACGCGCTTCGCCGTCGTGCCACGGGGCACGAAGCCGCGCGGTGCGCGCGGCGCGCAGCTCACGGTGCGACTCAGCGCGGCCGCGAAGCTCGCTCTGCGGTTCGAGCGCGCGCGGTCCGGCAGACGTCGCGGCGGACGCTGCGTGATCGGCGCACGGCGCGGTCCCCGGTGCACGCGCTGGACCACGCCGCGGACGCTCACGCGGTCCCTGAGGGCCGGGACCTCGACGCTCCTCCTCACCGGGCGTGTCGGGACCCGCACGTTGCCGGTGGGCCGGCACCGCGTCCGCGTCAGCGCGCGGACGACCGACGGCCGCACGGCGGGCCCGCGGACCGTCACCTTCACCATCGTCGCGGCGAAGCGGGCACGGCGATGAGGCGCCGGGCGATCCTCGGCGTCGGCCTCGCGCTCGCGCTCGTGACCGCCGCGCCCGCCGCGGCCGCCCCGGACACGGTGATCGACTTCGAGGGCATCCCGGAGAACACCCTCATCGACGAGCAGTACGCGGGAGCGGGGGTCCTCTTCGGACACGCCGTCTCCTTCGGCCTCCCGGTCCCCGAGTACAGCTGCCGGCCGTACGCCTCGGCGAGCGGCATCGCCGGCACGTCGGGCAACATCGCGTGCGGCACGGGTCCCGCGGAGTTCCCGACCCGCTTCTTCGGCACCGCGATGGAGTTCGGCACGGAGCGCCGGGCCGTCTCCTTCCGGTTGTCCTCCCGCGTCGCGTTCCAGGGCGGGCCACTCACCGCCGATGTGCGCGCGTACGGCATCGGAGGGGTGCTCAGGGAGCACAAGAGCGTGTCGCTGCCCGCGGGGGCGAACGTCAGCGTCGCGTTCTCCCGGCTGACGTCGGACATCGCGGCGATCGTCATCTCCGGCTCGCTGCAGCCCCAGAACAGCGGGCCCGTCCTGCTCGACGACATCGTCGCGACGCTCGACGACGTCCCGCCGCCGCCGAAGTTCACCCTCGCGCTCGCGACCCCGAGCATCGAGGTCGTCGAGGGGGCGACCGGACAGGCGACGGTGAGCGTCCGGAGGTTCAACGGCTCGACGGGTCCGGTGACGCTCGGGGTCGGACCGCTTCCCAGCGGGATCTCCGCGACGCAGTTCGACCCGAACCCGACGACCGGCCGCAACGACGTCGCGATGCGCATCACGGCGGCCCGGCCGTTCGTGGGTCAACGCCAGCTCACCGTCTCGGCGACGGGAGGCGGCCCAACGGGGACCGGTGTCGTCACCGATCTCGTGCAGACCGTGACGGGGATCCCGGCCGTGTACTTCGCGACGGGCGGTCGCAGCGCGGTCCGACTCGTGCCCGGCTGTGGCCCGCAGACCGTGGACGACAGCTTCAACGTCCGCGGGGGCTTCACCGGCACCGTCACGGTGAGCATCCCGAACACGACCGGCGGCCTCACGGCCGCGGTGCCCGCCCCCTTCGTCTCCGTCGGGGGCGACGGCGTCCACCCGTTCAGCTTGGCACTCGATCCGGGCGCCGGTTCCGGCGGCGAGTTCACGGTGCGGGCCCGGCCGACCTCGGGAACACCCGCGGAGCTCGTCGTCCCGTGGATCGCCGACCGCGTGAGCGTCTTCCGCGTGTCGCCGTCCCCGGTCGCCCTCCCGGTCGTGACCGGCCGGACGACCGTCACCGTGCTCGGGAACTTCCCCACCCGCTGCGCGGTCACGTTCGTCGACTCCACCGGGCTGCAGTGGCCGGTGCGCTCCCGCGACAGCACGGAGATCGACGGGCGCTTCTACGACCGGATCACGCTCGACATCCCGGCGCGAGGGGTCGCCGGACCGCTGCGCGTGCTGTCCCCGACCGGCGCGGAGCTCGCGCGGACGGACCGGATCGACCTCACGGAGTACCGCAACACGTTCGCGCTCTCCCAGGCGAACGCCGGGCCCGGAGCGCGCGCGAACGACTACACGTGGGCGGACTTCGAGCGCACCTTCGGCACGGACGACACCGACGCGTGCTTCGTCTTCTGCGTCCGCGACCCGATCGCCGCGGGCTACTACGACCAGCTCCGCGCGGGGGTGCAGTCGGGGAACGGCCTCTGCTTGGGGTGGGCGACGATGTCGATGCGCTTCCGCGGCTTCAACGGCGTCTCGCAGCGCCCGTCGGAGTACCAGGCGGGGGCGACCCGGGCCTTCCAGATCCAGCCGCTGAGCGACGGAACGGCGGTCAAGCGTGACGTCGTGCGCTGGCAGACCGCGCAGAGCGACAAGAACTACGCCGCGGCGCGGACCACGGCGCTCGCCCGCAGCGCAGCCGACGAGCGGACGCTCGCGCGTGAGCTCATCGGGCGTCACGGTGCCGCGATGATCTCCATCCGGCAGGGGAACAGCGGACACGCCGTCGTCGCCCACGGCATTCAGGACACGGCCGCGGGCGGCGTCCAGCTGTCGATCTACGACCCGAACACGCCGTACACCTCGGGCGAGGAGACCTCGCAGGCCGTCCGCAACGCGGCGCTCAACCAGAGCACGATCACGATCGATGCGGCCGGCAACTGGTCGGGGTCGAGCCTCAACTGGTCTGGCGGCAACGGAACGCTCGGGGTCATCTCGATGCTGCCGCCGACCGATGCCGACCTGCCCTCGACGTTCTCGCTCGCGAGCCTGATCGGTGCCGACTCTTCGGCGGGTTCGAGCGGCGTGCCCGGTGTGGTGACCGCAATCACCAGCGGCGGCCGGTCGCTCCTCGGGCCGGGCGGAGAGCCGGGGCCCGGCACCGGGGTGACGCTGCAGCCCGTCGAGTCCGGGGCCGGTGCCCTGCCCGAGTACGTCCTCGACCCGGGCCGCGGTTACGAGCTGACCGTCCGCGGGACACGTCGCGGCCGCTACGCGCACGGGCTGCTCGGTCGCGGCGCGAGTGCCCGCGTGACGGGTGCCACCACCGTGCCCGGGCAGGAGGACCGGCTGACCCTGCGACCCGGTGAGGCGCAGCTCGAGTTCCGCACGGGGGCGGCGCGCGCGCCCGTGACGTACGAGCTCGCCGAGGAGGCCGGGAAGGCGACGCGCACGGCGACCGTCACGATGACGGCGCGTCGCGGCGGCACCGATGCGGCGGAGCTCGGCGGCGGCACACTGCGCCTCGAGCACGACGGCCCGTCGACGAGGGCGACGGTCACGCTGGGCTCGGTCGGCACGGCGCTCCCGACGTCGGTGACGACCGCGCCGCTGCGCGTCGGACGCGGCGAGCGGATCGAGGTGCGGCCCCGATCGTGGACGGACCTCGGCCGGGGCGCACGGATGACCGTGCGCAACGCGCAGGGTCGCGTGTTGCGCCGAGCCAACGTGCGGCTGCGCGGCACCAAGAAGGTCGCGCTCGCGGGAGTCGCGGCACGGCGCAAGGGGACCCGGGTCACCGTGACCGGTCGGGTGGCCAAGCGCGGGAGCGCGCCGGTCCTCGCCGCCGTCGTCGAGATCGTGCGCCGCGGCCGGGTGGTCCGGCGGCGGACCGTCACCCGCCGTGGCCGGGCGGTGCGGACCGCGCGTTTCTCGCTGCCGGTGACGATCGGGAAGGTACCGCGCGGCGCCTCGGTACGGGCGCGGGTGGTGCTCGTCGACGAGGCGGCCGGCCTCGCGAGCGTGCGGCGCACCGTGCGCGCGCGCGGCTGATCGCCGTCGTCCCGGGGCGCTCAGCCGGCGTCGCGGTCCGCCTCGTCGTCCTCGACGATCTCGTTCGCCGAGGTCGACTCCTTCTGGTGGGTGCCCTCGATGCCCTTCGGGCCCTCGAGCCCCTCGGCCTTGAGGGTGATCTTCTTGCCGTCCTTCGTCGTCAGCTCGAACGGCTTGCGCTTCAGGGGATCGCTCGGGATCGGGCTCATCCACAGAGCCTAACGGCGGCGTGGAGCGCCACGAGCCGGTCCATCGCACGATGCCTCGCCGGGGACGGGGGTAGCCTCCCGGCCGGATGTCACTCGACCGCAACCGGGGTGCGAAGCGCGCGCGGGAGGCCCGTGAGCAGCTCGGCCTCGGGCTCGACGGCCCGCTCGACTGCATCGTGCGGGCGGTCGAGGACGTCGGCGGGGTCGCCGTCCTGTGCGGGCCGCTGCCCGACGGCGTCTCCGGCGCCTACAACCCCGACGGCCCGCTCGTGTTCGTCAACCGCCATCACGCGGTCGTGCGCCAGCGGTTCACCGTCGCTCACGAGTTCGGGCACCACCGCTGCGGGCACGCCGACCTCAAGATCATCGACACCGACGACGACGTCGGTGGTCGCACGTCGGACCCGCGCGAGGTGCAGGCCAACGCGTTCGCGGCGGAGTTCCTCGCGCCGAAGGTCGCGGTCGAGCGCTGGTGGGAGGAGGAGCGGGACGACGCGGTCGGCCTCGAGGCGGTCTGCCGGCTCGGACACCGCTTCGGCCTTTCGGCCCTCGCGGCGCTCTTCCGGCTCGACACCGCGCGGCTCCTGCCCGCCCCCACGGTGCGTCGGCTGCGGGGCGAGATCCTCGACGACGAGCTCCACCTGCAGATCGGGGAGCAGCTCGACCTCGGCGAACCCGTCGACGACGAGCTCGCGCGGATCGCGCAGCAGAAGGAGATCCGGCTGCCTGCGTCCTTCCGCGGCAGCGTGCTCGAGGCGGTGCTGCACGGGCGGATGGACCGCGTGCACGGCGCGCGCCTCGCCGGCGTCGCGCCCGCCGCGCTCGACGCCGCGATCGAAGGGTTGCTCGTCCCGTAGAGGATGCTCGCCGCGTCGCGTCCGATCGGGCGCCGCTCGCCGTCGCTCGTCGCTCGTCGCCCCGCCGCGTCCGGGCCGCCACGCCCGATGTGTTCAGCCGCCGCGGCCCGCGGTGAACAGGGCGTCGACGTCGTCCCCGGTCCCGGCGCTGTCGTGGTCGGGTGCCGGCATCGCGCCGGCGGCGGCGAGCGCGTCGAGCTGCGCCCCGAGCTGCGCCTGGGCCGGGACGTCCGCGCGCCAGAGCAGGCCGCCGGCGGTCGCCGGGCGCCAGCCGCGCACGTCGCCCGCGTCCTCGAGGGTCGTCGCGCTCACGCCGAGCGTGTCGCCGAGCGCACAGAGCACACGGCGCGTGACGCCGTCGGGGTCGACCCGGTCGGTCTCCATCCGCTCGAGCCACCCGGCGAGCCGCGACTCGTCGGCGGCGGTCGCGGCGGGGAGGGCCAGGACCTCCACGAGGAGGTGCGACAGCTCGCGCAGGCTCAGTCCCCGGCGCTCGCGCAGCCGCGGCAGCAGGTCCGGCCACAACGTGCGGTCCTCTCGCAGGGCGTGAACCACCGCGGCGACGTCGGACTCGCCGGCGATCCGCGTCCGCGTCCCCTCGTCGTAGACGGGATCGGGCGCGAGCTCGAGCCACGCGTCGACGAGCTCGAGGAACTCCTCGCGATCCGACGGGTCCAGCCGGGCGACGAACTGCTCGATCCGGGGGCGCCGGCCGGCCTTCCAGGCCGCCGCGAACTCCCCGAGTGCGTGCTCAACCCTCGTCATCCTCGATCACCTCCCTGATCCGCATGCGGCCGCGTTCGCGCAGCTTGTAGACGTAGGTGACGGAGATGTCGAGCTGCTCGGCGATCTCCTCGTCGGGCACGCCGTCGAGGTCGAGCTCGACGACACGTCGCTGCTTCTCGTTGGCGATCTGGGCGATCGCGTCGCGGACGCGCCGCGTGGTCTCCGCGCGCACCCCGTCGCGCTCGGCCTCGGCGAAGCCCGCCGCAGCGAGCCGGCCGTCGAAGCGGCCGCGGGCGGGGGCGGCGTCGCCGTCGGCAGCCGTCCAGGCCTCGTCGAGCGACCCCGCCTGGCGTCGCTCGTCCCGTCGCGTCCGGCGCCAGTGATCAGAGGCCGCGTAGCCGGTGCAGGTCCGCAGCGCCGCGATGAACTCCGCGCGCGTGCAGCCGCGAAACGTCGTCACCATGTTCTTGAGCGCCTTGACGAGCGCGGCCTGGGCGACGTCGTCGTAGTCGTCGCCCGCGATGCGCTGCCCCGTGCTGGGGTGGCGCCATGTGGCGACCCAGGTGCGGACCCTGTCCTTGTGGAGGACGAGGAGCTGCTCCCAGAGATCCGCGGCGAGCGTCGCATCGCCCCGGTCCCGCGCGGCGGCGAACCGGCGGACCAGCGCGTCATGCGGGCTCTCGGGGCCATCGGTCACGCCCCTGTCGTCGAGGCCGGGGCGGTGGATCTGACAGCGATACCACCGGCGCGAGCGGCAGCGGGGCACCGGCCGCCGGGCGGGTCCCCGGCGGGCGGCGCACGGCCCGCCGGGCCGCGGCGGCGTGGGTCG
>JBFIDS010000176.1:0-7112 GCA_041603715.1 Paraconexibacter sp.
CCTCGACCCCGCGCTCGCCGTCATCGCCCGTGACACCCCGGAGTTCACCCGCCTCTTCCGCGCCCTACCCGGCACGCTCGCGGCGGCTCGCCGCGGGCTGCCGTCCCTCACCCGCGTCCTCGAATCCGCGGGCCCGGCGCTGAGGGAGATCCAGCCCGCGACCCGCGAGCTGCTCCCGATCCTCGAGCTCCTCGGCGAGTACCGCGTCCCCTCCCTGCTCGGTCCGCTCGCGAACGTCGGCGCGCTCACGAACGGACGATGGTCGGCGCGGGCGGACGGGTCATCCACCGTGCCGGGGGCGCGGTCACGGTGTGGAACGAGTCGATCGGCGGCTGGATCAAGCGCCTGCCGACGAACCGGGCCAACCCCTACCTGCGCCCCGACGGGCTCGCGTCGCTCGGCCGTGAGCCGCTCAAGTCCTACGACTGCCGCAACACGGGCAACCCGCTCTACGTCCCGCCGACGGGCAGCGGTGCCCCGCCCTGCGTGACGCAGGGCCCGTGGACCTACAAGGGGAGCACCGCCTTCTACCCGCGGCTCCAGCGGGCGCCCGCGGAGTGAGCGGGGTCGCTACACCTCGCCGAACCCGATCCGCCGCTGGATGCGCTGCAGCGGGCGCGGCGCCCACCAGTTCCACTCGCCGAACAGCCGCATGAGGGCGGGGACGAGGAGCGCGCGGACGATCGTGGTGTCGATGATGACCCCGATGGCCATCCCGACCGCGATCTGCTTCATGAAGAACACGGGGCTCACGGCGAATGCGAGGAAGACGACCGCGATCATCACGGCGGCGGCCGAGATGATCCGTCCCGTGCGGCCGATCCCGATCGCCACGGCGTCCTCGTTGCTCGCCCCGGCCTCGTGCTGCTCCTTGATCCGCGCGAGGACCAGGACCGCGTAGTCGGTCGCGAGCGCGAAGGTGACCGCGAAGAGGAACACGAGGCTCGTCACCTCGACGGCGTCCGGCCCCGGGTAGTCGAGCGCCCACGACAGCCAGCCGTGCTGAAAACCGAGGACGAGGATCCCGAACGTCGCCGACAGCGTGAGGGCGTTCATGAGCAGCGTCTTGATGGGCAGCACCACCGAGCCCGTGAGGAGGAACAGGAGCAGGGTCGTGCCGGCGATGATGATCGCGGCGACGATCGGCGCGTTGGCGACGAGGCTCTCCTTCTGGTCCACGAATCGCGCGGTGTTGCCCGAGACGAGCGTCTGCGCTCCGGTCGGTGGCGGCAGGTCGCGGATCGCGCGAACGGCGTCCTGGGCCCGACCGGCGAGCGCGGCGTCGCGTGCGCCGACGGTCGCGAACGCGACCTCGGGGCTCGCGCGCACGAACGGGCCGGCGGACGCGATACCGGCCAGTCCGGAGATCTCTCCCCGCATGGCCGCGAGGTCGGCGTCGGTCGCGCTGCCGCGGACGGTGACGGTGATCGCCTCGGTGACGTCGCGTGGATACTCGGCGGCCAGGTACTGCCCCGGCTCGAAGGACGGCTGTCCGGGCGGCACGGCTTCGGCGCTCGGGCCCGTGAGGAGGGCGCCGCCGATCGGAGCCGCAGCGGCGAGGAGCGCGCCGGCGCTGACGACCGCGACGAGCACGGGCCGGCGCATGACCCCCCGCGCGAGGCGGTACCACCCGCCCGACTGTGCCGCGACGCTCGGGCCGCGCCGCAGCGAGAGGGCATCGAGCCGTGGTCCGAGCAGGGCGACGAGGGCCGGGACGACGAGGATCGCGATGACCGCGGCGAGAAGCCCGACCGCCGCCCCCGCGGCGCCGACCGAGTAGAGGAACCGCTGCGGCATGACGACGAGGGCCGCCATCGCCGCAGCGACCGTGGCGCCGGAGAACACGACGCCCCGACCCGCGTGGACGACCATCGCGCGGTGGGCCATCTCGCCGTGCCCGTGGCGGTCGACCTCCTCCCGATAGCGCGAGATGAGGAGGAGCGCGTAGTCGACCGCGAGGCCGAGACTCAGGGCGGTCGCGATGTTGAGCGCGAAGAGGGACGTGTCGACGACCCCCGACATGATCCGCAGGAACAGGAACGCACCGAGGATCGACAGAACGCCGATGAGGAGCGGGATGAGGGCCGCGACGACCCCGCGGAACACGAGCAGGAGGAGGACCGTGAGCGCGGGGAAGGCGATGAGCTCGGCCGCCGTGAGGTCCTTGCGGGTCTGGTCGTTGACCTCGTCGAAGCCGGGGGCGAAGCCGGCGAACCCGACGTCGAGGAGGTCGGAGCGCACCGTCTCCTTCGCCTCGGTGGCCGCGGCGCCGCCAACGTCCTCGATGTCCTGGGCCGACAGGTGGGCGCTGATGACGAGGGACCTCCCGTCGGCGGCGATCCCGCGGGCCCCCCGCGGGTCGGCGAGCGGATCGACCACTCTGCCCACGTGCTCGACGGCCGCAAGGCGGTCGCTGAGGCGGGCGACCTCCGCCCGGACGGCGGGATCATCGACGTGAAGCTCGCCGCCGTCCTTCGCGCGGACGAGCGCGACGATCCCGGGCGTGGCGTCGTAGCCGAGCGCGTCCCGCAGGACCACGGTCGCGCGCTCCGATTCGGACGCGCTGTCGGTGAAGCCGGCCGCCTTCAGGTGGTGCTCGACGTCGTGGCCGACCGCGCCGGCCGTGATCGCGAACAGCGTCACGAGAAGGAGGACGACCTTCGGCCGACGCCATGTGATCCCCGCGATCCGGTTGAGCATGCGCGGCAACCTAGCAGGGTTCGTTCCCTGAGGGAACTCATAAGTTCCCCGGGGAGACCGACGGGCTATGATCGGCGACGTGCAACGGACGTCGTTCGGTGAGATGCGCTGCTCGATCGCCCAGACCCTCGAGGTGATCGGCGAGTGGTGGACCCCGCTCATCCTTCGTGACATCGCGCTCGGGGTCAGCCGCTTCGACGAGATCCAGCGCAACCTCGGGATCTCACGCAAGGTGCTCGCGCAGCGCCTCGAGACGCTCCTCGAGCACGGGGTCGTGCGGCGGGAGCAGTACTCGCAACGGCCCCCGCGCTACGACTACTTCCTCACCGAGAAAGGGGCGGACCTCGGCGCGGTCCTCCTCGCGCTCCAGGCCTGGGGCGACAAGTGGGTCTTCGGTGACGAGGGCCCGCCCGTTCGCAACCGCCACGAGCGCTGCGGCGGGTTCACGGAGCTCGAGCTGCGTTGCACGTGCTGCGGCGAGCCGCTCCACCCGCTCGAGATCACGCCCGTCGGCGGCCCCGGCGCGCACTCGGGTCCCGGGACGACGGAGATCCCCGCCGCCCTCGAGCGTCTGCGCCGCCTGCGGGCCGGCGAGCCCGTCCCGCCTCGCTGATCAGGCCGCGGAGCCCTCGCCCGCGAAGCGACGCCCGATCGGACGGCGCCCGTGGCGGCGGCCGCGAGACGGGTCGCCGCCGACAGACGGCGGGTGGCGAGTGCCAGCCCGCACGCGACGAACATGAGCGCCGTGTTCGGCACCATCACCGGCAGGCCCGGCACAACGCGGGTGAGGAGGTCGACCCCCGCCGCCCAGCCGATGAGGACGGCCAGCCCGAGGGCCACCGACCCGATCGCGCAGACGCGTGCGAGGCGCGCGAGACGTCGGTCCGGAGAAGGGGGCGGCGGAATCGTCACGGGCAACTCGGGCTGACTCCACGGACAGTGGCGGATACGGGGTCGCCCGGACATCCGACATCCGTCCTCGGGCCCACGTTCTGGCGCGGGGCATCAGTGAGAGGCGCCCCCATCATGCGACGCCCCCCCCCCGGAGACCGAGACGGCTCCGTGATCAGCGCTCGCCCGTGATCCCGCGCACCCGCCGCAGGCCCTCGCGGAACGCCGCGAGGGCCTGCGGGGAGCTCGTGATCCTCCAGTCGGTCTCCTTGACGACGTCGAACCAGACGAGCGACCGCACGTACGGACGCCGCGCGACCTCGTCGAACATGTCCTCGATCCACCGGGCCTTGCTGCCGCCCCGCTCGGTGCTCGAGATCTCCGACAGCTCCACGGGCAACGCGGGGGCGAGGGCGTGCAGCTCCGTGAGCGTGTCGCCGAACGCGTCGGGGAACGGGCGCCAGCGCAGCGAGAACAGCTCGGTCCCGCCGTTGAAACCGGAGAGGCCGAGGACGTCCACCTCCTCCCGGCCCGGGAACATCTCGACCGGGACCCGGCCGGTGACCGGGCACCAGACCCACTCGACGTTCGTCGCGCCGGCGGCGCGCACGACGCGCCGCACGTGCCGCCAGGCCCGCGCGAACTCGCCGGGACGGTTGCCGTTCGCGCGCTCCGCCCACGGGTACCACGTGCCGTTCATCTCGTGGGCGAAGCGGACGCGCACCGAACCGCCGTAGGCGGCGATCTGGCGGCCCCATCGTCGCAGGAGCGCGTCGTGGTCACCGCGGATGATCGTGCTCAGCCGGTAGCGCGGCTGCGGGACCCCGGTCGGGATCCGGGAGTCCCAGGGCTCCCACGAGATCTCCGGGCGGCTCCCGCGCGCCGCGACGAGGTGCGCCTGCTCGGCGTCGAAGTCCCGCGTGCTCTCCCAGTCCGCGAACCACATGACGATGCCCGCGTGGGAGCGGGCGGCCTGCTCGAACGCGTTGACCTCCTCGAGATCGTCCGCCTCCCATGCGTCGAACGCGTTGCGCGCGAGCGCCTCGGTCGTCACGCCGAGCACCGGACGCCTCTCGGCCGACGGCGCCGTCCCCCAGGGCTCCGGGCCACCGCGCCACGGGTCGAGCACGTCGCCCTGCACGGCGACGAGCCCCACGAGCGCGACGAGGAGCAGCGCCGAGATCGTCGAGAAGGACCGGGTCACCGCAGGGCCGCCGTGAGCGGGTCCCAGACGAGGACGAGCGTGAGCGCGGTGACGCCGAGCAGGCCCGCGAGCGCCACGAGGACGCCGAGCCGGATCCGCACGGCCCCGAGGAGGCCGTGCCCGTCGTGGCGCAGGTCACGCAGCTCCAGCCCGAGCGTCACCATGAGCATGAGGATCGCCATGAGCGCATCGAAGAGCACGAGCACGATGTGCCCACCCGCGTGCCCTTCACCGGGGACCGGGTCGGCGAGGATCGCGACCATCAGCGCGGCAACGGCGAGCACGATGTACGGACCGTAGACACGACGGCCGCGCGCGATGATGTCGTGCCGACCCTTGGGCGTGATCATGTAGGGCCGCTCGATCCGCAGGACGACGTTGATGACGGCCCACAGCACGATCGGCCAGCGCGCGGTCTCGAGCACGATGGCCCGCCAGGACAGGTGGACTCCCTGCGGCTGGAACCACGGTCGGCTCGTCCACCACATCAACGTCGAGACGACGACGAGCGAGAGGTAGAACGCGAGGAACTGGCTGAGCTGGACGTGTGCGATCGGCGCGTCGAACCACAGCGCGACGAGCGGGAGGGTCCACAGCACCGCGAGCGACAGCGACCACAGCGTGTACCAGCTCTGCGCGATGAGGAACTGGGCCGCGAGCCGGCGCGGGTAGCGACGCAGAAGGCGCGGGGTGTGGTGCAGGAAGATCTGGACCATCGAGTAGGCCCAGGCGAACTGCTGGCCGAGGTACGTGCCGAAGTCCTCCGGGCCATCTCCGGTCGCGATGATCTCCGGGACGAACACGCCGCGGTAGCCGTGGGCGGCGAGCACGACGGTGTCGAGGTGGTCCTCCGCCCGGGTCGGCTGGAAGCCCCCGATCTCCTGGACCGCGCTCGTGCGGTAGGTCGTGTGGGAGCCGATGATGAACGGCGTCCCGCTGTGCCCGTAGAAGCCCATCTGCAGCGGACCCTGGAGGACGAGGTCCTGCTCGCTGAGGCCGCGGGCCGTCCAGCGCTCGAGGTTGCCGCAGACGCTCGGGGCCTGGACCCAAGCGACGCGCGGGTCCGCGAAGTGGCCGAGGCGCAGGCGTCCGCGCCCGTCCCGTCCGGCGTGCGGCGGGGGTCAAGTCGGGCGTCTCCGCGTCGACTAACGGGCGGTGAGCCGACCCAAGATCACCCCCGTCGACCGAGAGCGCGCGTTCGACATCCAGGAGCTGTTCTTCAGCACGACCGACCGCAAGGGGGTGATCCGGTCCGGGAACGACGTCTTCCTCCGCGTGAGCGGGCTGGAGCGTCACGAGCTCGTCGGGCAGGCGCACAACATCGTGCGCCACCCGGACATGCCGCGCGCCGTCTTCCAGCTCTTCTGGGACTACCTCGGGTCGGGACGTCCGATCGCCTCCTACGTGAAGAACATCGCCGCGGACGGCTCGTACTACTGGGTCCTCGCGAGCGCGGTCCCGCACGGCGACGGGTACGTGTCGATCCGCCTCAAGCCGACGAGCGAGTTCTTCCACCAGGCGCGCGACATCTACGCCGACGTGCGTGCGCTCGAGCGCCGGATCGAGGGCGACGACCCCAAGAAGCGCAAGGCCGCGATCGCCGCAGGGACCGAGCGGCTGTTCGAGCGCCTCGCCGCCGCGGGCTTCGCCGACTACGACGCCTTCATGCAGGCCGCGCTGCCCGCCGAGGTCACCGCGCGGGACATCGCGCTCGGCACCCCGGCCCACGAGCGTCTCGTCGACGCGCCCGCGGGCGCACGCCGCGAGCTCGTGCAGATCGTCGGCGCGACGGCGAGCGGCCACGAGTACCTCGACTCGCTCGTGCAGAACCTCGCGACCTACGCAGCGCTCAGCTCGGAGCTCGCCGACAAGTCCCAGTTCCTCGTCGGCCTCGCCGACGACATGGGCCTGTTCTCGCTCAACGCCGTGCTCGCGGCGTCCCGGCTCGGGAACGACGGCGCGTCGCTCGGTGCCGTCGCCTCGATCATGCGCGCCTCCTCCGACGAGGCGACGCCCGTCATCGCGATGCTCAACGAGGAGATCGAGTTCGCCGTCGGCGGTCTCGGCGACCTCAGCCTGCGGGTCGCCGCCGGCAAGCTCCAGGCCGAGATGGTCCTCGTCTTCGTCCAGGAGCTCCTGAGCGGGGACGGCGTCGGCGGGGACGTCGCCGCCGACCTCGGCGTCCTCTCGGGCACCCTGCACGAGGGCGTCCACGGCGTGCTCGGCGCGCTCGACGCGCTCGGCGGGCGCCTGAAGGTGATGATGGACCACGTCGGCTCGATGGAGCGCAACCTCAACATCATGCGCGCCCTCGAGG
>JBFIDS010000177.1:0-7035 GCA_041603715.1 Paraconexibacter sp.
CGACGACGTGGCGCTGCAGGGGTTCTGCAAGCGCGGGACGCGCGGACACCGCGGACGCCCCGGAGGTCGGTCGTCTCCATCACGACTTCAACACCGAGTTCGACACGTTCACCCCGGGACCCGAGGCGTTCACCGAGCGCTACCGGGAGCTCATGGCGACGGAACACCTCGTCGTGCTCCTCGCGGGCGAGGACCCGGACGGCTTCGTCGTGCTGCGCTTTCGCGGTGCGCTCACCACCCCTGCGCTCGAGTGCTATGTCGCCGAGCTGTACGTCCGCCCCCAGCGACGCGGGGAACGGCTCGGTCGGGCCCTGATGCTCGCGGCGATCGAGACCGCGCGGGCCGAGGGCGCCGACTACATGGACCTCGGCACCTCCGAGGACGACGTCGCCGCGCGCGCCCTGTACGAGAGTCTCGGCTTCCGCAACTGGGAGGGTCCCTCGGAGGGCCCGCGGAACCTCTTCTACGAGCGCGAGCTGTAGCGCCGCGGCGCCGAAGGGAGGCCAAGAGCACCCCCATCGGGAGAGGTTGCGGCCCGGTGCCGCGCCATAGGCTGGCGGCCGATGCGCGTGCTGCTCGACCGCCTCGCGGCCCTCGCCCTGTCGCGCGCCCGTCCTGTCGCCGCAGGGGTCCTGCTCCTCACGGTCGTGATGGGGATCTACGGCGCGGGGGCCTTCCACGCGCTGAAGATCCCGCAGTTCACGCGGGCCGGCGAGGAGTCGACCCGGACGGCGAACGCGGTGAGCCGGGCGCTCGGCCACAACGCCGAGCCGGACCTGCTCATCCTCGTCCGCGCGGGCGACGCCCAGGGGGGCGTGACCACGCCGGCGGCGCAGCAGGAGATCGAGCGGCTGGCGAGAGTCGCGCGGGGCGTGGATGGCGTCGGCCTCGTCGTTCCCCCGACGGCGGAGAACGGCCTCGTCACCGCGGACGGCCGCGACGCCCTCATCCTCGCCCACCTCACGTCCCTCGACGAGGACGACGGACGCGAGGTGACCGACCGCCTGCGCCCGCAGCTCGCGTCGGAGTCGCTCGACGTCGACGTCGGCGGCCGGGCCGCGGCCTTCTCGGACACCGCGCACCAGGCGGAGACCGACATCTTCAGGGCGGAGGCCTTCGCGTTCCCGATCCTCACCGTCCTGCTCATCATCGTCTTCCGAGGGGTCATCGCCGCGTTGCTGCCCCTGTCCCTCGCCGCCGTCTCCGTCCTCGCGTCGCTCGCCGGGCTGCGGCTCCTCGGCGAGTTGGTCCCGATCTCGGTGAGCGCGGTGAACGTCGTGAGCGCGCTCGGCCTGGGGCTCGCGGTCGACTACAGCCTGTTCCTCGTCTCGCGCTACCGGGAGGAGCTCGCCCGCGGCGCCCCGCCGCCCGACGCGATGCGGACGATGATGCACACGGCCGGGCGGACGGTGATCTACAGCGCGATCACCGTGGCGGTCGCCCTCAGCGCGCTCTGCCTGTTCCCGCAGCGGTTCATGTACTCCATGGGCCTCGGCGGGGTCTTCGTGAGCCTCTTCGTGGCGGCGGTCTCGCTCGTGCTCATCCCGGCCCTCCTGCTCATCGCGGGGAAGCGGCTCGACGCGCTCGCGCTGCGACGGCTCGCTCCGGCCGGCGGCCACCGGCTCGGGGACACCGTGCGGACCCTGCAGCGGGTGCCGCTGCTCATGGTCGTCCTCACCGTCGGGGCGCTCGCCGTGTACGGGGTGCCCGCTCTCGACATGCGCACGACGAGCGTCGGTCCGGGCGTCCTCCCCGCGTCGACGGAGTCGGGGTCCGTGCAGCGCGCCGTCGAGCAGCTGTTCCCCGCCGCGGGTCCCGGCCTGATCGTCGAGGTCTCGGCGTCCGCGGCCGCGCGCGAGGACGCCGACCGGACGGTGGCCGGGGTCGGCGACGCGCTCGCCGCCACACCGGGGGTCCTCGGCGTCCGCCCGCCGCAGCCGCTCGGCGACGGACGCGCGCTCCTGCTCGCGCAGGCGGCTCCCGACCCGTACGGGGACGTCGTGGGCTCGGCCGCCCTCGTGGAGGCGGTGCGCGCGATCGACGTGCCCGGGGCCGAGGTGCGCCTCGGCGGGGAGGCCGCCAGCCTCGTCGACCTCCGCGACGACGTGTCGAATCGGCTCCCGTGGATCGTCGCCGTCCTCGTGCTCACGACGACGCTCGCGCTCGTCGCCCTCACCGGGTCGCTCGTGCTGCCGGTCGTGAGCGTCCTCCTCAACGGCCTCACGATCTTCGCGACGCTGGGCCTCCTCACGGTCCTCTTCCAGCACGGCAACCTCGAGGGACTCCTGGGCTTCTCGAGCGGGAACGCCCTCTTCCTGTTCAGCGGCCTGCTCGTCGGCTCGATGGTCTTCGGCCTCGCGACCGACTACGGCGTGTTCCTGCTCGCCCGCGTGCGCGAGCTCCGCGACGCGGGGATGCCCGACGACGAGGCGGTCGCCGTCGCCGTCCAGCGCACCGGCGGGCTCATCGCTGCCGCCGGCCTCCTCTTCATGGTCGCGATCGGCTCCATCGTCACCTCACCGCTCGTCTTCCTCAAGGAGTTCGCGATCGGCAACGTGATCGGCATCGGGCTCGACGCGATGCTCGTGCGCCCGTTCCTGCTCCCGGCGGCGATCAAGCTCCTCGGTCCCGCGGCGTGGTGGGCCCCCGCGCCGGTCAGGCGACTGGCGGCGCGCCTGGAGCCACCGGCGACCCCGGCGACCGATCCGGCGTGACGTCGACGACGTCGAGCGTGATCGCGCGGCGCGGTCGCTTCGCGCGTTTCTCGGGTCGCGGCGGCCGGCGGTCGAAGCGGGTCTGCCACAGCCGCACGAGGCCCAGCCGCCAGCAGAGGTAGCCGGCCTTCCCCGGGGTGATCGAGAAGTCCATGAACCGCAGGTGCCAGAGCGCGCGCTTGGCGAGATAGCCGGTGCGCAGGAGCATCCCGATCCGCGGGTACTCCTTCTGCGGCGTCGTGCTCGCCTCGACGCGACGCAGCAGCCGGGTCCACAGCCACGTCGGCGGGCGGACGATCGCGAGGAGGTAGAGGAGGAGGTTGCCGGCGCGGGGCGGGTTCCAGAGGTACGAGCGCGAGATCGCCTCGAGGTCGATCCCCTCCTCCTCCATCGACCGCGCGAGGTCCGTGTTGGGGATGACCTTCAGCGAGTAGATGAGGAGCGTGTACGGCCGCGGCATGTCGTACATGAGCTGCAGCGTGTCGACGACGTCCTGCCGCGTCTCGATCGGGTTGTCCATGATCACGTCGTACGCCGGCGGGATGTGGTGCTTCGGGCTGTAGGAGGCGAGGACCGTTCCGGCCGCGAGGATCTTCTCCGGCGGCGAAGGACGCTGATAGAAGTCGAGGATCCGCTTGCTCCCCGACTGGATCCCCATGCGGACGCGGTTCATCCCCGCCCAGGACAGGACGTCGATCTTGTCCTTCTTGACGTAGTTGGGGATGACGCCGTAGACGGCGAACGGGATGCCGAGCTCCGCGCGCCACAGCTCGGCGAACTCCTCGATCTCGGCGTACGGGATCGCCATGAAGCTGTCGTCGAGGAAGCTCACCTGGCTGAGGTGCGGGAAGCGCTCGCGCACGCTCTTGATCTCGTCGACGATGTAGCGCGCCGACGGATGGCGGATCTTCTTGTACATGCGGTCGTTGGCGATGAACGCCGTGTTGCCGCAGTAGGTGCAGTGGAACGGGCAGCCGATCGACCACAGCGCCGTGTAGCTCAGGCCGTCGTTGGCGAGGTAGTCGTCGAGGCCCATCGGGACGAAGCCCTCGCCCGCGCGGTACACGTACTCGCCGTCGACACCGTAGGCCGCGAAGGGCAGCTCCTCCATCTCCGCCGAGCTCATGAGCGGGAGGAAGTGGTTCGTCGTGACGTCGGTCGCGGCATCGCCGCCCCGCGGGCGGAACCAGAAGTTCTTCGTCGTCGTGGGATCGGTGCCGGCCTCGAGGTGCCGCAGGAGCGTCTCGAAGGCGAACTCGCCCTCCCCGACGCAGATCGCGTCGACGTCGGCGGTGATCGCGTCCTGCGGGTGGATGATCGGGTGGATGCCGCCCCACACGACGTAGGCCCGCGGGTCGAGCTCGCGCAGGCGCGCGGCGATCCGGCGCGTGAGGTCCGCGTAGCCCGTCATCGACGAGAAGCCGACGACGTCGGCGCCCGTGAGCCCGCGCGCGATCTCGTCGATCTGCTCGTCGCCCATCTCGGGGGCGCCGCCCATCGTCCCCTTGATGGCGCCCGTGATCGTCGCCCAGCGGTTGGTCGACACGTAGTGGGTCGTCGTCTGCGGCTCGAGGCGCATGACGTAGGCGGCGAACTTGCGAAAGCCGCACGCGGTCGTCCCGTCCTCGAGCGATACCAGCTTGATCCTCACCCTGCGGCCGTCCCTTCCCCCCGGGGGATGAGCTCCGAGCGTAGCCCGCTCGACCGCGGGGAGGCAAAAGTCACTGTTCCGGTGGACCCGCTGTCGACGCCGCCATGTCGTCTGAACTGTTACGTTCACCTGAGACCAGCCGGTCGCCGGGGTGTGCGGCCGCGAGAGACGGGATGGGAGTGACCATGGCCGAAGGGACGGCAGCGGTGCGACACAGGACGACGTGGAGGCGAGCCGGGACGTGTCTGGCGACGCTCGCCGTGGTCGCGACATTCCCCGCCGGGGCCCCGGCGCACCTCGAGCGCCCCTCGTACTGGCCGGACCCCGCCCCCGACACCTCGGTCAACCCGCCCGCCGGCGGGAAGGTCCCCTCGATGCGCTCGCTCGCGAGCGCGGTCACGGGCGCCGGCCCGGGCGACGTGCGCGTCGTCTGCCGCCCGGACTCCGTGAGGATCGCCCGGCGATCGATCGCCCGCGCGCGCTCCGTCGGCTGGCGCATCCGGCCCAGCCAGCCGCTCGTCCGACTCAGCCGCAAGCAGGCCGACCGCCTCAACTCGCTCAACCGGTCGCTGGAGCGGCGCTGCAAGTTCTCGTCGATCCAGGACGCGATCAACGCGTCGGGGAACAACGACCGGGTCGTCATCATGCCCGGGCGCTACATCGAGCCGAAGTCGCGGGCGGCGAAGACGAACGACCCGAAGTGCGCGCCGTCCCTCCTGCAGGGCGACCAGCGCGGCACCCCGACCCCGAGCTACGCCTACCAGGCGACGTGCCCCAACGATCAGAACCTCGTCTACGTGCAGGGCCGCGCGGTGACGGGCACCCCGACCGATCCGCCGATCCGCAACCGCCATGGGATCCCCGAGCAAGAGCTCGGCGAGTGCGTGCGCTGCAACCTGCAGATCGAGGGCTCGGGCGTGAAGCCCGAGGACGTCCTCATCGACGGCGGGACGAAGTACGAGAACCCGCTCGACCCGCAGGACAAGCCGGGCGGCTACGCGAAGCACGTCGTCATGCGCACCGACCGCACGGACGGACTCGTGGTGCGCAACCTCCTGCTGCGCGGCGCGCTCGAGCACGGCTTCTACACCGAGGAGACCGACGGCGTCCTCCTCGACAAGGTGAAGTTCTTCTGGGCGGCCGACTACGGTCACCTCAGCTTCACCACGGACCACAACGTGATCCAGAACTGCGAGGGCTTCGGCGCCGGCGACGCCGCCGTCTACCCCGGCGCCTCCCCGCAGACCGGCGAGTTCCGCGACGAGAAGTTCTACCCGCAGGAGCGCTTCAACACGGTCGTCCGCCGCTGCGACATGCACGGCAACACGCTCGCCTACTCGGGGTCGATGGGCAACTCGGTGCGGATGACCGAGAACCACATCTACGGCAACTCCGCCGGTGTCTCGAGCGACACGCTGTCGTCCCCGGGACACCCCGGCTTCCCCGCCGACGGCATGCAGATCGACAACAACTACATCTACTCGAACAACCTCGACCTGTACGGCACGAACCCGCCGATCACTCCGCTCGTCCCGATGCCGATCGGCTCCGGGATCGTGTGGCCGGGCATGAACGGCGGCAAGGTGTTCGACAACTGGATCTTCGACAACTGGCGCCACGGCGCGGTGCTCACCGCGGTCCCGGACATGGTCGCCGGCGAGGCGGAGGGCAACCTCGACCCGAAGACCCACTGCGCAACGACGATCGTCGCGTCGACCTCGTGCGAGAACAAGTTCTACGGGAACAAGCTCGGCCAGGTGCCGCCCGGGTTCTCGTGGCCGACCGCGATCGCGAAGTTCGGCAACAAGCACGGCCCGCGTGACGCGAAGGTGCTGCCCAACGGCGTCGACTTCTGGTGGGACGAGTTCGCCGGCAACAACGGCAACTGCTGGTTCGACAACACGGGCCCGGACGGGACCGCCGGCAGCGTCACGGGCTCCGGCTCGGGGCTGCCGCCCGACCTCCTGCCGTCGGACTGCGGCGCCAGCGTCGGGATCGGCGACGTCGTCAAGGAGGCGACGCTCGTGGACTGCGTGACGTGGGGCGAGTTCAAGGGCGACGGCCTGTACCCGCTCTGCTACTGGTTCCGCATGCCTTCCCGTCCCGGGACGACAGCGGCCCGCCGCGACGCCGCGGCCCAGCTGCGTGCGAACCGCGCGTTCGCGAAGAGCCCGCAGGCCGAAGCCCTGCAGTCGCGGATGGACGCGCTCGCGGCGGGGACGGCGTTCACCAGGCGCAATGGCTAGGGGGGTCCACCGCGCGCTCGCGGCCGGTGGGAGCGCGCTCGCGCTCCTGCTCGCCGCGGGCTGCGGGGAGGACGACTCGCAGGCGCGGCCCGTCGTGCCGCTCGGCAAGCAGGTCGGTGGATCGGTCGCGCCTCTCGCGCAGTGCTCGGACTGGCAGGGCGGCGCGCGGGAGCGCAAGCTCGCGACGGTCGAGGACATCCGCAGCCAGGTGAACCGCACGGACACCGGTATCGAGACCCCCGCGCTCTCCGACGAGGAGGCGGTCGCCCTGTTCGACCGCGCCTGCGCCGCGACGTACTCGAAGGGCTTCCGGCTCTACGTGCTCTACGCCCGCGCGGCCGGGTTCGGGCCACTGCTGCGCGACCCCGAGCCGACACTCGGCCGCAGCCTCGGCCGCGACTGAAGCCCCGCCGCCGCGCGCGCC
>JBFIDS010000178.1:0-7019 GCA_041603715.1 Paraconexibacter sp.
ACCGCGACGACCGGCAGCACGCCGAAGCCCGTCACCTTCACGACGGGCACGGTGAGGACGAGGAGCCCGAGCGCGATCGCGGTGCGCCGGCTCAGGCCCGACCGCCATGCGTGGACGAGGGTGAAGATGAGTCCCGCGGCCGCAAGGTTCACCGCCGTGTCGTTGTTGAACGCCCCGGCGACGCTGCCGAACACCGGTTGCAGGCCGACGAGCAGGCCCGCCAACCAGGCGACCTGGCGGCGCCCCGGGAAGACGGCCGCAGCGGTGAGGACGGCGAGCGCGGCGATCGCCGCGGCGAGCAGCGCGTTGAGCAGCCGCATCGCCATGAGCGCCGTCGGCTGGTCCCCGGGCGCGCTCCAGATGCGCAGCGGCAGCCCGCCGACGAGCGCGTAGTAGAGCGGCGAATGGCCCGTGCCGCTCTCGGTGTACCCGCCGCCGTCCTCGTCGGTCACCCCCTTCGCGGCCTCACGGAACTCCCGTTCCCAGCGGTCTTCCCAGCGGGGCCGCGACGACGGGTTGAGGATCGTGGAGTTGTGGTGCAGCGCCCCGAGGAGACGCACCTGCGCGCTCGAGTAGGGCGGCTTCTGCGATGTCTTCTCCGCCTCGGCGCGCTCGCCCGTCGCGACGACGTGCTGGGCGTAGGCGAAGTGCTCGCTCTCGTCGGCGCCGTGGAACGGGTGCAGGAGGAGCGCCCACGCCCCGGCGTGCACGAAGGTCACCGCGGCGGCAAGCAGGGCGAGGCGTCGCACGCTGTGGCGGTCGGCGGTCGCCATCACGCGCAGGGCGACGTAGACGAGGGCGAGCAGGGCGGGAAGGACGAGCCAGATGAGGAGCGCCGCGAGCCCCGGGTCGAACACCGTTGCCCGTATGAGCGCCTCGTCGAGAGCGTCGATGACCCGCTGCTCGTCCCCGACGGCGCGCAGGTAGCGGACCGAGATGTCGGTCTGCGGCAGCTCGAGCCCCGCGACGCGCGTCACGGGGGCCCCCGGCAGCCGCTGCACGTTCGCGCCGCCGAAGTCGAGGACGAGGTCGTGCGGGACGAAGCAGACCTCGGCGTTCTCGATGTCCTCCTCGAGGGGCTCGTCGAGCGTGAACGGGATGTAGTCGGCCCCGGGCAGCCCGGGGGGCGCGCGCAGCGGCACGCGACCCTCCGGGCTGTCGAGGTACGCGTCGATCCGCGCGCCCTCCCGCACCCGCAGGGGCGCGGCCCACACCTCGACGCGGCCGGTGTCCTCCGGCACGAGGAGATCACGGACGCATGCCTTCTGGCCCGACGTCGCCTTCGCGATGACGGCCCCCACGCCGACGGAGTTCGTCCCGGTCAGGGGGAAGGTCTGGGCGCCGAGGAAGCGGACGAGCAGGACGAGGCCCACGAGCACGACCGCGAGCCCGCCGTACCAGACCCAGCGCGACCCGGGGAAGAGCCGCCGGGCCACCGTCCCCGCGCGGGCGCGCATCAGGCGTGGTACCTCGACAGCGTGAGGAGGGGTCCGCTGGCGGCGTGGGCGATGAGCAGCATGACGGTGACGGCCGCGAGGAGAGGGGCCCTGCGGCGGCCGAGGCCGAGACACGCTACCGCGACGAAGCCCGCGTAGATTCCCGCCAGGGGGAGCAGGTACCGCGCCTGCTCGAACGGGAGGCCGGTCGTGCGCTTGTAGTCGTAGCCCGCGATCGCAATGAGGAGCAGGACGCTCCCCGTCGCGACGACGAGGATGGCGGCGACGGGTGCGCGCTGTCGCAGGGCGTCCCGGTGCGTGAGGACGGCCCGCCCGGCGAGCACGACCGCGACGGCGAAGAGGACCCCGCCGAGCGCGATCCACACTCCGGCGATCTCGTAGTCGAGCCAGCCGTACTCGCCCATCATCCCCTTCAGCCACGTGTGGTACGGCGCGATGAAGCCGAACGCGTCCTCCTGGAACGGCAGTCGCGGCAGGTAGAGCTGCCACGTGTAGCTCACGAACCCGGTGAGCGTGCCGGCCTCGATCTCCTCGGCGGGGAGGTTCGACGTCGCGAGACCCACGGGGAGCAGCGGCGCGCCCTGCGCGAGCGCCCAGGCGACGTACGCGACCGGGAGCACGAGGCCCGCGCCCACGGCGGCACCGACCGCCCGCGGGCCGAGCACGGGCGCGCCGTCGCCCCGCCGGTCGCGCACGAGCAGCCACGCGACCGTCGCGAGCACGAGGGGGAGGAACGCGACGAACGTGAGCTTCGTGATCGCTCCCGCACCGGTGAGCGCGCCGAGCGCGACGAGCCGGCGGGGGGTCGGTCCCTCCCGAGCGCAGCGCACGAGCACGAGGAGGACGGCGGCGCACAGCGTCGCGAGCAGGGCGTCGGGGTTCACCGCGCTGCTCGCGAACGCGAAGACGGGCTGCAGCGCGACCGCGAGGCCGCCCACGAGCACCGCCCACGGCCGGCCGGGGAGCAGCTGGGCGACGAGCAGGGCGCACAGCGCCGCGGTCATCGCGAAGAGGAGGGCCGACAGGACGCGCATCGCGCGCACCCGGGCCGGCAGCGTCGCGCCGGAGGCGAGCGTGTAGGGGACGGCGGCGAGCGCGTAGAAGAGCGGCGGCTGCGGGCTGACCGTCGAGGCACCGCCGCCATCGTCGCGGGGGGCGCGCTGCTCGGCGGCACGGACGACCGCGTCGGCCGCTTCCCTCGCAGGCCCGTCGAGCACCTTCTCCTGCGGCCGGCGGATGATCCGCTCGGTGCCGATCGCGTCCATCACCGTGCGCTGCTCGGTGGAGAACTCCGGGCGGCTCGACTCCCCGGGCCGCTCCCCGGTCTCGGCGAGCCGCTGGACGTAGGCGACGTGCGTCGTCTCGTCGGGCGCCTGGAACGGAGGGAGCACGAAGACCCAGACGAGGCCGTGCACGAGCGCGGCCGCGGCGACGACGGCGACGCGCATCCCGGTCGGGCCGAGTCGCTCTCGGAGGGCTCCCACGCGCCGGGAGCGTACCGCCCGCCCGCGGCTCAGCGGCGGCGCAGGCCGAGGATGCTCAGGAGGAACGAGGAGAAGAAGACCTGCACGCCGACGACGACGAGCGTCGCGGCGAGAACGGCGGTGCGCTCCTCGGAGAGCTGGCCGGCGCCGTCGGCGATCCACTGCCCGAGGATGATCCCGGCGATCACGATGCCGACGAAGGCGATGACGCCGCCGAGGACGAGGCCGTGCTCGAGGCGGAAGCGCGCGCGCATCTTGTCGAACCACGGGTCCTTCTCGCCCATGAAGTACGTGCCGTACGCGTGCGCGCACAGGCCGAGCGCGACGATCTGGGTGCCGACGATCGTGAGCAGCGACCCGGCGACGGTCGTGTGAAGCTGCCACTCGCGGCCGAACACGTCGATCTCGAGGACCGAGATGAGCGTGACGAGCGCGCCGAGGAACGCGAGGATCGCGCCGGGCGCGACGAAGAGGTGCGTCGGGGAGTGGACGAGGAGGAAGCGCAGGTGGCGCCAGCCGTCCCGCCACGTGTTGAGCTTCGACTCGCCGCCGCGGGGGTGGTAGTCGATGTCGAACTCGGCGATGCGCAGGTTCTCCTTGCCCGCGCGGATGACCATCTCGGAGGCGAACTCCATGCCGGTCGTGCGCAGGTCCAGCCGCGGGAGCACGTCGGTGCGCAGCGCGCGCATGCCGCAGTGGGCGTCGCTGATGCCGGTCTTGAAGAAGAGGTTGAGGATCCCGCTGAGGACCGGGTTGCCGACGTAGCGGTGCAGCCACGGCATCGCGCCGGGTTGGATGTTGTTCATCCGGTCGCCCATCACGAGCTCGGCGCCCTCGTCGAGATGCTTGACGAACTTCGGGATCTCGTTGAAGTCGTAGGTGAGGTCGGCGTCCCCCATCACGATGTACTTACCGCGGGCAGCGGCGAAGCCGGCGAGGTACGCGGAGCCGTAGCCCCGTCGCGGCTCGTGGACGACGCGCGCACCGGCGGCGGTGGCGAGCTCGGCGCTGCGGTCCTCGGAGGCGTTGTCGGCGACGACGACCTCGCCGCTGATCCCGGCGCTCTCCATCGCCTCACGAGCCTGGCGGACGCAGGCCTCGATGTTCTCCTCCTCGTTGAGGCAGGGGATGACCACCGAGACCGTCAGCTCGTCGGTCGGCCGTTCGGAGTCGGCGAAGGAGGGCTGCTCGATCGTGGTCATGTCATGGCAAGGGGTGGGGGTCGCGGAGCGCGCGCGGATCGGCGAGCCGGCAGGCTCGTCGGGGGTTTCTACCCGAGGGGCATGGACTGGTAACGCACCGCAAGGGCGAAAGTCGCGCGGTAAGGGGCTTTCGAAGCCCCTATCCGGCGGGGACGTAGCGGTGCACGAGGTAGGCGGCGTGGCGTCCGTCGACACGTGCCATCACCCGCGCGGGACGGGGCGGGAGCGGGTAGTAGCCGGACGCGCCGCGGTGCTCGAGCGCGAGGCCGTGGTGGGCGGCGAGCGCAGCGAGCGCCCGGTGGGTGAAGATCCGCAGGTGCATCTGGCCGTAGGAGCCGGGGTTGCCCTCCCCGAAGTTCGCGGGGTTGCCGGCGATGAGCTCGTCGCTCACGTGGACGGGCGGCGGCTGCCAGCCGAGCACGAGCGAGACGACGTTGTGCCAGCTCGCGAGGTTGTTCGTCGACAGACAGACGTAGCCGCCCGGCTTGAGGACGCGCCGGATCTCCCGGAGGAAGATGTCGGTGTTCGCGAGGTGCTCGATGACCTGGTTGGAGTGGACGACGTCGATCGACGCGTCGTCGTAGGGAAGTGGGTTCGCGACGTCGGTCTGCTCCACCTCGACGCCTCGGGCGCGGGCGGCGGCGCCCCACTCGTCGGTGAGCTCGACGCCGAGGACGCGGCCGGCGCCGATGTGGCGGCCGACCTCGAGCGTCCACTCCCCGTCCCCGCAGCCGACGTCCAGGAGGGTCGCGCCGTCACGGCGGGGCATCGCCTTCAGGATCGCGCGGCGGTTCTCCTCGGAGGCGGAGACGTACACGTCGTGCAGGTAGGACATCGGGGGTGAGGGTAGGGGACCGTCGCGGTCCCGCGCCTGCAAGGCTTCGGCGCGCATGCGGATCTGCGTCGTCTACGACTGCCTCTTCCCCTGGACCGTCGGGGGGGCCGAGCGCTGGATGCGGGGCGTCGCCGAGACGCTCGCCGCGCAGGGACACGAGGTCACCTACCTCACGCGGCTGCAGTGGGACCCCGACGACCCGCAGGACGTTCCGGCGCTGCCGGGCGTGCGTGTCGTCGCGGTGTCACGCCGGGAGGACCTCTACGGCCCGGACGGCAACCGCACGATCGGGGAGCCCGTGCGCTTCGGGCTCGGCGTGTGGCGCCACCTCGCGCGCCACGCCCGCGACTACGACGTGGTCCACACGGCGTCGTTCCCGTACTTCTCGCTACTCGCGATCGGGTTCTGGCGCCGCCGGGGCCGCTATCGCGTCGTCGCCGACTGGCACGAGGTGTGGAGCGACGGGTACTGGCGCGAGTACCTCGGGGGCGCGCGGGGCGTCGTCGCGCGGACGATCCAGCGGATGTGCGCACGGGTCCGCCAGGAGGCGTTCTGCTTCTCGCGGCTGCACGCGCAGCGGCTGCGCGAGATCGGACTGAGGGGCGAGCCGACCGTCCTGCGCGGCGAGTACCAGGGGGGCCGGGGGCGACCGACCCCTGCGTCGGTCGACTTCGACGCCCCCCAGGTCGTGTTCGCGGGGCGGTTCATCCCGGAGAAGCAGGCGCCCGTCCTGGTGCCCGCGGTGGCGCGCGCGGCGCGGTCGGTGCCCGGTCTGCACGGCGTGTTGTATGGGGACGGCCCGCAGCGGGCGGAGGTGGACGCGGCGATCGCGGCGTTGGGTGGTGGCGGCGGCTCTGGTGCTGGCTCCGGCGAGGGCGATGTCGTGCGCGCTCCCGGGTTCGTCCCCGCCGAGGAGCTGCACGACGCCCTCGCGAAGGCCATGTGCATGGTGCTCCCGTCGCGGCGAGAGGGGTACGGCATGGTCGTCGTCGAGGCCTCGGCCGCCGGGGTTCCGAGCGTCGTCGTGCGCGCGCCCGACAACGCGGCGGTCGAGCTCGTCGAGGACGGCGTCAACGGCGTGATCGCGCCGTCGGCCTCCGAGGAGGATCTCGCCGCGGCGATCCTGCGCGTCCACGCCCTGGGCCCGGCGCTGCGCGAGTCGACCGCGGACTGGTTCGCCGAGCACGCCGAGGAGCTCGCGATGTCGACGTCGCTGCAGCGGGTGGTGGCGCGGTACTCCTGAGGCGCGGCCGCGGCGCAGGCGGTCGTCGTCCCGCCACCGCGTGAATGTGGATTCACCGGGCTGTGAACCCCCCGGATCCACATCGGCCCCGCGGACGAGCCCGAGCGCGGCGCGGACGAGCGCGGCGCGGACGAGCGCGGCGCGGAGCGCGCCGGCGGCCGAGCCTCAGCCGCGCGCGGCGGCGAGCGTGCGCTCGTAGACCTCCACGGTGAGCTGCGCGGTGCGCTCCCACGTGAACGTCACCGCCCGGGCGCGGCCCGACGCGCGCAGGCGCTCGCGCAACGCCTCGTCCTCGAGCAGGCGGCGCAGCGCCGTCTCGATCTCGTCGACCGACTCGGGATCGAAGAGGAGCGCTGCGTCGCCGGCCACCTCGCCGAGGGAGGAGCGGGCGCTCGTCGCCACCGGGACGTCGCGCTGCATCGCCTCGAGGACCGGGAGGCCGAAGCCCTCGTAGAGAGACGGGAACACGAACGCGTCCGCGAGCGCGTAGAGGCCCTCGAGGTCCGCGCCGTCGACCCAGGCGGGGAAGCGCACGTCGCCGGACGTGCCGAGCGCGGCGGCCCGCGCGCGCAGCTCCTCCTCGTGCGGCGTCGGGTATCCCGGCAGGACGAGGACGGGCCGGTCCTCGGCGGGGAGCCGCGCGTGCGCCTCGAGGAGTCGCAGGAGGTTCTTGTGCGGGCGCTTCGCCGAGACGGACAGGAGCACCCGGCGGTCCCCGAGGTCGAACGTCCGGCGCACGTCACCCTCCGCGGCGGCGACGACGCCCGGGCGCGGCGCGACGCCGAGCGGGACGACGTC
>JBFIDS010000179.1:0-7007 GCA_041603715.1 Paraconexibacter sp.
CGCCGCCACCTCCGCCGCCAGCGCCCGTGCCCCCGCCGGCCCCGGTGGCGCCCGCCTCGACCGCGCCGGCGCTCGCGCCCCCGGCGATCGTCCCCAAGGACCCGGCGAAGATCCGCGTCCTGCGTGCCGGCATCGTGGAGGGCAAGCTCGACATGCTCATCCAGATCACGTCGCGCGCGACGGGCCAGATCGAGGCGGAGTACGAGTCCTCGGGGCGCAAGCATCGGTTCGACATCGACATCGACAAGGCGTCCGCGTCGACTGGGCCGCGGGCGCGCGCGGCCGCGGAGCAGATCAAGGTCCTCAAGACGCTGCCGTCGGCGCAGCGCGAGAAGACCACGGGGATCGTGACGCTGACCTACGCCGGGAACGACCGGGTGCGTCCGGACGAGGTGCGGTTGCGGGCGGCCTCGGGGAAGGCGCTGCTGACGCGCACGAAGACGGAGATCGACAAGGCCGGCAACCTCGTGGTCGAGGGGACGATCTCGACGCGTGCGGTCGGTGTGGTGCGGGTTCGGCTCGGCTACGTGACCGCCGCGGGTGAGGTCCGCTTCCTGAACGTCAACGCGAAGATCACCTCGAAGAAGGGCGCCGAGACGAAGTTCTGGGCGGTCGAGGAGAAGCTCCCGGCCGACGCCGCGCGCAGCGGTGGTCAGCTCTCGATCCAGTTCACGGGCTACGAGCCGCGGTTGATCCGCGGGGAGCAGACCGCCAAGCAGGTCGATCCGCCATCCTGAGGGCACGACGCAGCGGGTCGGTGCCAACGCACCCCGTGATCGGCTCCCACCGCGTCGGCAGCGCGCCGCCCGGGGGTCCGCTTCCCTAGACTCCAGCGTCCCGTGCTCAGCACCATCCTCAGCGCGTTCACCGTCAAGGAGATCCGCAAGAAGCTCGCGTTCGTCGCGATGATCCTCGCGCTCTACCGGCTCGGTGCGCACATCCCGGTCCCTGGAGTCAGCCTTTCGGCGGTTCAGGACGTCCAGGAGCAGTTCGGGGGCGGGGGCATCCTCAACCTGCTCAACGTCTTCAGCGGCGGCGGCCTCTCGCAGTTCGCGATCTTCGCGCTCGGGATCATGCCGTACATCACGGCCTCGATCATCCTGCAGCTCCTCACGGTCGTCGTCCCCTCGCTCGAGAAGCTCCAGAAGGAGGGCGAGGTCGGGCAGCAGCGCATCACGCAGTACACGCGCTACCTCACCGTCGGCCTCGCGTTCGGCCAGGCGATCGGCTTCACCTTCCTCTTCCGCAGCTTCGAGGCCAACGCGGGCCAGCCGATCATCGAGGACTTCAACGCCTACTCGGTGTTCCTCATCGTCCTGTCGCTCACCGCCGGCACCATCCTCCTCATGTGGATGGGCGAGCTCATCACGCAGCGCGGCATCGGGAACGGCATCTCGCTCCTCATCTTCGCCTCGATCGTCAGCGGCCTCCCGCAGGGCATCAACGCCTGGTGGAACAGCCCCGACCAGGTCTTCCGAGTGATGATGCCGTTCATGGCGCTCGCGGTCATCGCGGCGATCGTCTTCATGCAGGAGGGCCAGCGCCGCATCCCCGTCCAGTACGCCAAACGCGTCATCGGGCGCCGGATGAGCGGCGGCGGCCAGACCTACCTGCCGCTGCGCGTGAACATGGCCGGCGTCATCCCCGTCATCTTCGCCGCCTCGATCATGGCCTTCCCGCCCACGATCGGCCAGCTCATCCAGCAGCCGTGGGCCCAGGATCTCTCGGTCTTCTTCAACCCGTCCGACGCGCCGTACCTCGTCGGAGAGACCGTCTTCATCATCCTCTTCACCTACTTCTACACCGCGGTGACGTTCAACCCGGTGGATCAGGCGGAGAACCTGAAGAAGTACGGCGGCTTCATCCCCGGGGTGCGACCCGGACGCCCGACCGCCGAGTTCCTCGACCGAGTCCTCGCCCGCCTCACGTTCCCGGGCGCGCTCTACCTCGCGGCGGTCGCGGCCCTGCCGACGATCCTCATCAACCAGACGAGTGCGAACTTCTTCTTCGGCGGCACGTCGCTCCTCATCGTCGTCGGCGTCGCGCTCGACACGATGAAGCAACTCGAGGCGCAGCTCATGATGCGCAACTACGAGGGCTTCCTGAAGTAGGGAGCCACGAGGCGGCGGGGCCCGTGCCCAGTCCCGGACGGCGGCGTGGGCCCGCATGCGCGCCGCGTTGTCGATAGGGTCACCAGCCCCGTGACCGAGTTGAACCTCATTCTCCTCGGCCCTCCTGGCGCCGGCAAGGGCACCCAGGCAGAGCGCCTCCAGCAGGACTTCCCCCAGATCGCCTACATCTCGACGGGGAACATGCTCCGTGCGCACGTCGCGGACGGCACGGCCCTCGGCAAGGAGGCGAAGGGGTTCATGGACGCGGGCGACCTCGTCCCGGACGAGCTCGTCACGAAGATGGCGCTCGAGCGCCTCGCGCAGGACGACACCCGCGACGGGTTCCTCCTCGACGGGTTCCCCCGCAAGCTCACGCAGGCCGAGGCCCTCGAGGGCGCCGGCCGCACGATCACGGGCGTGATCCTCATCGACGTCCCCGACGAGGAGATCGTCCGCCGGATGTCCGGGCGGCGCGTGTCGAAGGCCGGCCGCGTCTATCACGTCGACTTCGACCCGCCCAAGCACGAGGGTCGCTGCGACGTCGACGGGTCCCCGCTCATCCAGCGTGACGACGACAAGCCCGAGGTCGTGCGCGAGCGGCTCAGCGTGTACCACCGCGACACCGCGCCCCTCATCGCCTACTACGAGGACAAGGGCCTGCTCGGGCGCATCGACGGGACGCGCTCGGCGACGGAGGTCCACGACCACGTCCGCGCGACCGTCGCGACGTGGCGTCTCGAGGACTCGCTGTAGTCGCCGTGCCCGCGCACCGATGATCATCAAGAAGTCGCCGGAGGAGATCGAGCGCATGGCGGCCGCCGGCGCGATCCACACCCGGACGATGAAGCTCGTCGCCTCCAAGATCCGCCCGGGCGTGACGACGAAGGAGCTCGACGAGGCCGCCGAGGCCTACATGCGCTCCCAGGGCGCCCAGCCGTCCTTCCTCGGCTACCGCGGCTTCACGGGATCGATCTGCGCGTCCCCGAACTCGATGGTCGTCCACGGCATTCCGGGCCCGTACGTGCTGAGCCGCGGGGACATCATCTCGATCGACATCGGCGTCACCTACGACGGATGGGTCGCCGACGGCGCCGTCACGTTCCCGGTCGGCCCGATCAGCCCGATCGCGCGCAAGCTGCTCGACGTCACCAAGGACTCGCTCCTCGACGCGGTCGAGGCCTGCCGGGTCGGGAACCGCCTCGGCGACGTCTCCCACGCGGTGCAGTCCCGCGTCGAGGGCGCCGGGCTCTCGGTGATCCGCTCGCTCGTGGGCCACGGCATCGGCCGCTCGATGCACGAGGACCCGCAGGTGCCCAACTACGGTGAGCCGGGACGGGGTCCGCTGCTCGAGGCCGGCATGGTGCTCGCGGTCGAGCCGATGGTGAACGCGGGACGACACATGGTCCGCATGGGTGACGACGGCTGGGCCATCTACTCCCAGGACGGGTCGCTCGCCGCGCACTTCGAGTTCACGATCGCGATCACCCCCGACGGGCCGCGGATCATCACGCCGTGGCACGAGGAGGGCATTGGCTGACGATCCGGGCCCGCTCTGCGGCCGCCCGCGGTACCAGCGGGACCGGACGACGTTCGGGTTCGGGCCTTTGCTATCGTCGTGCGTCTGTGCGCCGACGG
Source organism: Paraconexibacter sp. (assembly GCA_041603715.1). Taxonomy (GTDB): domain Bacteria; phylum Actinomycetota; class Thermoleophilia; order Solirubrobacterales; family Solirubrobacteraceae; genus Paraconexibacter. The sequence goes on from JBFIDS010000179.1 coordinate 3,747, forward strand.
CGTCGTCATGTCGTGCGCGCTCGTCCGCGACTGGTAGCGGCGGCCGTCCCGGCAGCCAGAGCCAGAGTTTCGCCGGGATACAGCCGAAAGGGATCATGAAAGTACGACCGTCGGTCAAGCCGATGTGCGAGAAGTGCAAGATCATCCGCCGTCATGGCGCGGTCCTCGTGATCTGCCAGAACCCGCGCCACAAGCAGCGGCAGGGGTGAACGAGTAGATGGCACGCATCTCCGGGATCAACATCCCGCTCAACAAGCGCATCGAAGTGGGCCTCACCTACATCTACGGCATCGGCCGCTCGAGCTCCAACGAGCTGCTCGCGAAGGCCGGGATCGACCCCAACACCTACGTCCGTGACCTCACCGAGGCCGAGGTGGGCAAGCTCCGCGACCTCATCGACGAGGACCTCGTCGTCGAGGGTGACCTCCGTCGCGAGCGCTCGCAGAGCATCAAGCGCCTCATGGAGATCGGCTGCTACCGCGGCCTCCGCCACCGTCGCGGCCTCCCGGTCCGTGGGCAGAAGACCAAGACGAACGCCCGGACGCGCAAGGGCCCCAAGCGCATGAGCGTCGCCGGCAAGAAGAAGGCAGGGAAGAAGTAACCGATGCCCGCCCCCAAGCGCCCCCAGCGCGGCCGCCGCAAGCCGAAGAAGAACGTCCCCATCGGCCAGGCGCACATCAAGACGAGCTTCAACAACACGATCGTGTCCCTCACCGACCGCGAGGGCAACGTCATCGCGTGGGAGTCCGCCGGCGGCGCCGGCTTCAAGGGCTCCCGCAAGTCGACCCCGTTCGCCGCGCAGGTGACCGCGGACGCGGCCGCCCGCAAGGGCATCGAGCAGGGCCTCCAGAAGGTGGAGGTCTTCGTGAAGGGCCCGGGTTCCGGCCGCGAGACGGCGATCCGCTCGCTGCAGGCCGCCGGGCTCGAGGTCACCGGCGTCAAGGACGTCACCCCGCAGGCTCACAACGGTTGCCGCCCCCGCAAGCGGCGGAGGGTCTAGACATGGCTCGAGACACCGGTGCCCAGTGCAAGCAGTGCCGCCGCGAAGGGCAGAAGCTCTTCCTCAAGGGTGAGCGCTGCCTGACCGACAAGTGCGGCGTCGAGCGCCGCGCGTACCCGCCGGGCGACCACGGACGTGGCCGCCAGAAGCAGAGCGAGTACCGCGTGCAGCTGCGTGAGAAGCAGAAGGCGCGCCGCTACTACGGCGTCCTCGAGAAGCAGTTCCGCCTCTACTACGACAAGGCGAGCCGCCAGGACGGCATCACGGGCGAGAACCTGCTCGCGCTCCTCGAGCGCCGGTTCGACAACGTCCTCGTCCGCCTCGGCTTCGCGGCCTCCCGCCGCCAGGCCCGGCAGCTCATCCGCCACGGTCACTGGACGATCAACGGCCGTCGGGTCGACATCCCCAGCTACCAGGTGCGGGAGGGCGACGTCATCGCCGTCAAGAACGAGACGCCCGCCGCGCCGGTCATCCGCGACGCGACCGAGCTCACCGCGCAGGTCCCCGCCTGGCTGCAGGCCGACCATGACGCCCTCACCGCGAAGGTCCTGCGTGCGCCCGAGCGCCGCGAGATCACGGCGCCGGTGCAGGAGCAGCTCATCGTCGAGCTGTACTCGAAGTAGCCGTTCACCGCGTGCCGCCGCCGCCCGTTCCCGGGGGTGGCGCGGCGCGCGGCACCGGTGCGCCCGCAGGATGCTCGCACCGGACCCCGTTTCCCGACGACGTACGAGGACCCTCATGCTCGACTTCCAGATCCCCCGAATCACCAGTGAGACGGTTGAGGAGAACCGCGGCACGTTCATCATCGAGCCGCTCGACCGCGGCTTCGGCTACACCTTCGGCAACTCGCTGCGGCGCGTGCTGCTCAGCTCGCTCGCGGGTGCCGCGGTCACGAGCGTCCGCATCGAGGGCGTCGCCCACGAGTTCTCGACGATCAAGGGCGTCAGCGAGGACGTGACCGACATCGTCCTCAACCTCAAGGGCATCGTGTGCCGCATGCACTCCGACGCGACCGAGGTCGAGGCCCCGCTCGTCGTCACCGGCCCCGGTGACATCACGGCGAAGGACATCGACCTGCCCGCCGGCGTCGAGGTCCTCAACCCGGACGTCCACATCGCGACGCTCGAGAAGAAGACGAAGCTCGAGCTCTACCTCACGATCGGGCGCGGCCGCGGCTACCGTCCGGCCGAGGAGAACAAGTCGCCCGACCAGCCGATCGGCGTCATCCCGATCGACTCGATCTTCTCGCCGGTCCGCCGCGTGGCGTACTCGGTCGAGGGCGCGCGCGTCGGTCAGAAGACCGACTTCGACAAGCTCACGCTCGACATCGAGACCGACGGGTCGATCGACCCGCAGGCCGCGCTGCGCGAGGCGGCGGAGATCCTCATCTCGCAGCTCGCGATCTTCACCGACGCCGATCGCATCGAGGAGCTCCGCGCCGGCCCGGGCGGCACGCTCGACGCCGGTCTCGCCGGAGCGGGCGCGGGTTCCAACGGCGCCGCGGGCGCCGCGGGCCCGATGCACGACATCCTCATCGAGGAGCTCGAGCTCGGCGTCCGGTCCTACAACTGCCTCAAGCGCGCCGGCATCCAGACCGTCGGCGATCTCATCTCGAAGTCCGAGGGCGAGCTCAACGCGATCCCGAACTTCGGCAAGAAGTCCATCGACGAGGTCATCGAGACGCTGCAGGCGCGGGGCCTGTCGCTCCGCGACGACTGATCCACGGGTCCCCGAGAGGTCACCGAACCATGCGCCACCAGAAGAACCGTCACAAGCTCAGCCGTTCGTCGTCGCACCGCAAGGCGCTGTTGATGAACCTCTGCAAGGAGGTCATCGAGCACGAGCGGATCAAGACGACCGAGGCGAAGGCCAAGGCCCTCAAGCCCGAGGTCGAGCAGCTCATCACCCTCGCCAAGCGGGGCGACCTCCACGCGCGTCGCCAGGCCCTGAGCACGCTGGGTCAGGACAAGTTCGCGGTCCACAAGCTGTTCGAGGAGGTCGCCCCGCGGTACGCGGACCGGCCCGGTGGCTACACGCGGATCCTGAAGCTCGGGCCGCGGAAGTCGGATTCGACCGAAATGGTCTTCATCGAGCTCGTCTAGCGCTCGCAGGCTGTTGTTGGTTGAGGGGCGGGCCTGGGTGCCCGCCCCTCGCTGCGAAAAGACTCGTCCCTCGCCCTGTCGGATGCCCGCGGGGGTGCCGCGCTCGCGTCCGTCCCCTTCGCTGCGACAGGACTCGTCCCTCGCCCTGTCGGATGCCGC
>JBFIDS010000180.1:0-6992 GCA_041603715.1 Paraconexibacter sp.
CTGCTCCACCCCGACCACCTCGGCCCTCCCGAGCTCGCTCTGCGCAAACGAGCCCAGGCTCAGCGACCACCCGGACACAAGCCCTCAGGTGGTCCACTTTTCAACCGGCGCAGGTGGTCCAGTTTTAACCCGGCGCCGACAGGCCGCGACTGGGTTCGGTTGGGGTCGCCCATCGGTTCACAGGCCCAACGGGTCATCCGCATCCGCCCGACAACGACACGCAGCCGACCGTCGCGATTCACGCTTCTCAGACCGCTTCTGCTCCCGCGTGAACTCAGCGTTCCCGCCCGAGGCGCCGGGGTGTCACCAGAACCCGTTCCCGCGGGAACGTCAGTCGCGGGCGTTGATGAAGCCGTCAACCGACCGCGCTCGTCGCGTGACACGTCATCCGCGGGCCGCCCGCGCGAATCGCCCGGCTCAGGCGACGCTCTCGGCGCGCCCGGCGATCGTCTGCTCGCCGGCCTCGGTCCAGATCGTCTGATCGCGGCCCGGGCCGACGCCGATGAGCGCGATCGGGACGCCGGTCTCCTGGGAGATGAACTCGAGGTAGTCGCGGGCGGCCTGCGGGAGTTCGGCCTCGGTCTTGCACTGCGTGAGGTCCTCGCTCCAGCCGGGCATGTCGACGTACTCGGCCCGGGCGTGGTGCAGCACCGTCTGGTGGTAGGGGAACGTGTCGAAGATCGCGTCCTCGGCCCCCCGGTAGCGCGTGCAGATGCGGATCGTCTCCATCCCCGAGAGGACGTCGAGCTTCGTGATGCACAGCGCGGTGAGCGAGTTGATGCGGGCCGCGTACTTGAGCGCGACGAGGTCGAGCCAGCCGGCCCGGCGACGGCGGCCCGTCGTCGTGCCGTACTCGCCGCCACGGTCGATGATCCCGTCACCGATCTCGTCCCCGGGAAACAGCTCGGTGGGGAAGGGGCCGGCGCCGACACGCGTCGCGTAGGCCTTGGCGATGCCCCACACCTCGTCGATGTCGCGCGGGCCGACTCCGGCGCCGATGCACGCCGCGCCCGCGACCGGGTTCGACGAGGTGACGAACGGATAGGTGCCGTGATCGATGTCGAGCAGCGCGCCCTGCGCGCCCTCGAAGAGCACGAGTTTGCCCTCGTCGAGCGCCCGCCACGCGAGCGCGCTCGTGTCCGCGATGTGCTGCTCGAGGCGGTGTCCGAACGTCATCAGCGCGAGCGTCATCTGCTGCAGGTCGAGCTGCTCGGCGAACTCGGGGTTGCGCTCGAACGGGCGCAGCATGAGCTTCTTGGGCTCGAGCGCGGCCATGATCTTCTTCTTGAGGATCTTCTCGTCGAGCATGTCCTGGATCCGGATGCCCAGGCGCGCCGCCTTGTCGGCGTAGGCAGGGCCGATCCCGCGCTTCGTCGTGCCGATCTCGTTCTTGCCCAGACGGTCCTCGCCGGCCCGGTCGAGGATGCGGTGGTAGGGCATGATCACGTGCGCGTTGGCGCTGATCTTCAACCCGCTCACGTCGACGCCGCGCTTGCGCAGCCCGTCGATCTCGCCGGTGAGGACCTCGGGATCGATGACGACCCCGTTCCCGATGGCGCAGGTCTTGCCCGGGTACAGGATCCCCGACGGGACGAGGTGGAACTTCCACGTCTCGTCGTCGTGGACGATCGTGTGTCCGGCGTTGTTGCCGCCCTGGAAGCGGATGACGGCGTCGGCGCGAGCGGCGAGGAGGTCGATGACCTTCCCCTTCCCCTCGTCTCCCCACTGCGCGCCGACGATGACGGTGCCTGGCATGTGGCCTCAGAGTCTACGGCGCGCCCGGGCCAGCTCGTCGGCCAGTCGCTCCGGGGTCTCGACCGGGTCCACGGCCGCCCGGGCGGCGAGGCGCTCGGGGACCGCCTCCTCGGGCACCCGGCGGTCCGGTCCCTCGATCGGGTAGATCTCGCACATCTCCTGCAGCCGGCTCACCGTGCGCGGGGTGATCTGGTCGGCCAGCTCCTCCTCGGTGAGGTTCGTCGTGAGCACGATCGAGCGCTCCTCCTCGTAGCGGGCGTTGACGATCGCGTAGAGCTGCTCGAGCACCCACGGACTCGTCTTCTCGGCGCCGACGTCGTCGATGTGGAGCAGCTCGACCTCGGTGAGCCGGTCCATCAGCTCGGTGTAGGAGTGCTCGGAGTCGTCCTCGAACGTCGTGCGGATCTCCGCGAGCAGGCGCGGCAGCGAGTAGATCGCGACCGAGTGGCCGCGCTCGAGCGCGAACTGCGAGACGAGCATCGCGAGCGTCGTCTTGCCCGTTCCCACGCCACCGAAGAACCAGAGGCCGTTCCCGCGTGCGAGCTCCTCGTCGAGGTCGCGGACGAACCGCTGGACCTCGCGCAGCACGCTCGGCGCGTAGAAGGTCGTGTCGAGCCGGTCGAACGACGAGTAGTCGCGGAACTTCCGCGGGATCGTCCGGGAGAGCGAGCGCGCGCGCCGCGCGCTGATCCGCTGCGGGCGACAGCGGCACGCCGTCGCGGTGCGCGCCTCCTCGTCGACGACGAAGCCCGAGCCGTCGCAGGCGTCGTAGGGGCAGGAGTCCCTCACGTCGGGTCCCTCATCTGGCTGAGGAACCGCGGGTACTCGTTCTGGAAGTTCAGGTGCACGGTGCCCAGGCCGCCGTTGCGGTGCTTGGAGATGATCAGCTCCGCCTCTCCGGGAGTGTCGGTGGTCTCCGGGTAGTAGTACTCGTCGCGGTAGATGAACATGACGAGGTCCGCGTCCTGCTCGATGCCCCCCGAGTTGTGCGAGACGATGCCGTCCGCGAGCCAGCAGTGCGGGCCGGGGACCGTGAGGTCGTATACCGCTTCGGTCCCGGCTTCGCTCACGGCGACAACGCGATCCCAGACGAGGTCGGAGTTGGCGAGGGCGGCGAGCAGCGGATCCTGGAGGAGCGAGGCGTACTCCGCGGCGACGGCGCGTGACGGCGCGAACGCGAAGTGCGCGGTCCCACCGTAGGACGTGCCCCGTGCCGCCGCCATCGCGCGTGTGGTCATCCCGCGGGCTTCCATGCTCGCTCGGACCTGGGTCCACGTCTCCTCGCTCGGAAGGGTGTCGACGTTCGACGTCGCGGTGGTGGCGTCGAGGTGGGCCCGAAGAGCGTCAGCGAACTGTCGGCGTGGACCGAAGGTCCCGACCCGGTCCAGAAACGCTCGCTGGGCGTCGCGGCCGGAGACCTGGACGTGGGTGATCGGCCGGTATTCGCCCTGAGCGGAGGTGATCGTACGCGCGACGATGCCGAGTCGAAGGAGGAGCGCCGCGACGTCGGATGCGAGCCCGGGGCTGGTCGTCGAGTAGGCGACCCGCGCCTTCGCTGCCCGGCCGTGCGCCGCTGCGGCGACGTGGATGGACCCGTCCGTCGCCCAGAGGTGCCGCAGGAGCAGGGCGACCTGATCGTCCGGCAGTCGGAAGGCCGCGCTCGGGAGACGCTTCTCGCACGATCGCTGGTTGAAGATCCCGAGCTCGCGCAGCCAGCGGTTGACTCCGGCCGGATGCCAGCGGTTTCCGTTGCCGCTGATGACGAGCTGGTGCCACGTACCGCGACCCTCGTGGCGGGTCACGGTGGCGCCGAATCCGGTGCGGGCAGCGTGAGCGACGGCGTCGGAGTTCTCCTGCGACGCCGTGGTGTAGCGCATGGGCTGCCCGCTCAGGTAGCTGCCGTCCCCCACGAGTTGACCGAGGAGGACGACATGGTCGTCCGGCCACCGGTCGGCATCCAGGGGCTCCGGCAGGCGTCGGGCGAGTCCGACACGGTCACCCGGCACGAGTGAGCCGACCGTCGTCCAACCCCGACCCGCCCGGATCCGGTGGTCCGGGGTCGCTCGGAGTCTCCGCCCGGAGGCGAGCCGGAGTTCGAGGGTCTGCCGCTCGCCGACGGCCCAGACCTCCTGCGCTCGGGCCGCGGTGAGACGGTCGTTCTCGTCGATGGCGACGACATCGGGTCGCGTTCCGACGAGGTCGGCGATCGGGACCCGTCGTCCGTCAGCGAGAACGACCAGCGTGTCGCCTGTGACGCACTCGCGGAGGTCGGAGAGCATCGGGCGCTTGTCGGTCCGCGACTCGACGCCGCGGGACAACTGCGACAGCGCGATCACCGGGACCTCGAGCTCGCGCGCGAGGATCTTCAGGCCCCGCGACATCGCGCTCACCTGCTGGACGCGGTTCTCGATGCGGTCGTCGGCGCGCATGAGCTGCAGGTAGTCGACGATGATCAGCCCGAGGGGGCTCTGCTGGTGCAGGCGCCGGGCCTTCGCGCGGATCTCGAGGAGGCCGACGTCGGAGCTGTCGTCGATGAACAGGTGCGCGGCGTCGAACCGCGCGGACGTCTCGAGCACCTTCTTCCAGTCCCGCTCGCTCTTGAGCCGGCCCTTGCGCAGGTCGTCGCCGCGGATGCCGGCCTGCGAGGCGATGAAGCGCTGCGCGAGCTCGCCCTCGGACATCTCGAGGCTGAACAGCGCGACGGCCTTCGGGTTGCGCTTGTGGAGCGCGACGTTCTCCGCGACGTTCGTGACGAGGGCGCTGTTGTGGACGACGATGTCATCGGCGACGAAGTTGTGGGGCCCGGGGACCTCGATGTCGAACGTCTCCTCCTCGCCGATGGGCTCGATCGAGGCGATCTCGTCCCACCACACGTCGGACGTCGCGAGGTTCCGGAGCTCCGCGTTCTCGAGCGCGTCGGCGAGCTGGGCGAGTCGCGGCCGCGACAGGCCGCGCGTGCCGACGTGCCAGTTGTGCCCGGCGGGGTTGCCGCACCGTTCGCTGACCGCGCGCCAGGACAGATCCCCGCGGGCGCGGTCGACGAGCGTCCAGGCGGCAGCGGGAGCCGTGTCGACGTTCGTCTTCGGACGGCGCGTCAGCACGTTCGCGTAGACCCGGGCCCCGGCCTCGTGCTTGCCGCAGGCACCGATGTCGTCGACGAACCGCTTCAACCCCTCCTGTCCGGTGATGCGGACCTCCCACGCTGTGGTGTCGGTCCCGTCGTAGACCTCGCGGCGCAGCGGGCGGATGGCCGCGACGATCCCGAGTCGCAGGAGGAGGTGCTGCACGTCGTCGGCGAGCCGTCGGCTGATGGTGGTGTACCCGACCTGGGCGAACCGCTCGCCGGCGTACATGTGCCCGTCGCAGCCGAACAGGATCGAGAGGAACCGCCTGAGTCCGGCGTCGGGGAGAGCGAAGATCGCATCGGGCACGGACTTGTCCGCCGCCCTCTTGCCCCAGAGCCCATGACGCCTGCAGAGTTCGATCGCCGGGTTGGGACGCCCACGCCCGTTCGTGAGTCGGCCCTCCCCAGGGTGGCCTGCAGACTCGCGGATCTCGACGCCGAGCTCCGTCGCCGCGGCGCGGACGTCGTCGATCACCGGCGAGTCCGCGCCCCACGTGAAGCGCGCACAGCCCTGTCCGACGTTGCCGTCGGCGACCAACGCCGCGAGCAGCACGATCTCCGCGTCGGGCATGAGGCTGTCGACGCCCGTCCGCGGAAGCCGTCGCGGCACGGCGACCCTGTCTCCGGGCCCGAGCTCGCGGAGCTCCCGCCATCCCGTCACGGTGAGGAGCGGGTGGTTGGCGGTCGCCTCGAGCGTGCGACCGAGGCGCGTCGTCATGCGGAAGACGGGACGCCGGCCGTTGCGGAACGCGCGCACGGCCCGGGCGGGCCTCAGCTTGAGGTCGTGGCCGAGCGCGGCGACCCACGCTTCGCCGCCGCTCTCGAGGTCGTCGACGATATCGCCGAGCGACCGACGTGCGCCGGTCCACGGGTCGTACACGGAGGTTCGACTCGTCAAGCACTTTCCCATCGACGGCCTGGCCGCGAGGATGATGAGGTTGCCGGGCTGAAAGCCGCCGGTGACCTCGTCGAGGTCCGCGTAGCCGGACGGCGTGCCCGTCATCTGGATGCCCTCGGTGGCGAGGCGCTGCCAGACGTCGATCTCGCGGTGGAGGACCTTGCCGACCTGGACGAACTCCTTCGAGCGGTCGAGGTCCGCGACGTCGAGGATCTGCGTCTCGGCCCGCTCGACGAGCGACCGGGCGTCCCCGTCGTGACCGTGGACCGCCGCCTGGATCTCGTAGGTCGTGCGCAGCAGCCGGCGTAGGAGGGAGTGCTCCTTGACGATCGTGCCGTACTGGCGCAGGTTGCCGATCGCGGGGACGGCGCCGGGGAGGGAGTCGACCTGCGCCTGCCCGCCGACCTCGTCGAGCTTCCCGCGCGAGCGGAGGTGCTCGGTGACCGTGAGGACGTCGATCGGCTCGTTCTCCTCGTAGAGAGCGTGCATCGACTCGAAGATCACCCGGTGGCGGTCCCGGTAGAAGTCCTCCGGAAGGAGGTTCTCCTCGATGATGTAGCCGTAGTGCGTCTTCTCCGACAGGAGGATCGCCCCGAGGACGCTCTGCTCGGCCTCGATCGAGTGCGGCGGCGCGGCGCCGACGGCGGCCTGCCCGCCGGAAGGGGGCCCGCCCGGATCGGCGGGGCCGGGATCGTAGGCGGCGTGCTCGTCGGGGAAGGCGTCGTCCATGGCTGGCCGAGCGACATTAGCGACGCCGGCCGATGGCGGGCGTCCACTCCCGCTGTCCCGTGACGGGATCCCCGCAGGCTGCGTGAAAAGCCGCTCAGCGGGCCTCGGCGAGCATCGCGGAGAGCTTCTCGACCGTGTTCCAGTTGCGGACGGTCGTCACCCCTCGCGGCGATGCGGGGCGGCTGCCGAGTGCACTCAGCAGCGCGCTGTCGCGCGTTCCCCGTGGGCACCAGAGGTGGAGCTCGCGGTCACGGGCGACGAGACGCTCGCCGCCGGTGGCGGCGGGGAGCGCCGAGGGGTCGATGGGCTCGGAGCAGAGGAGGACCGAGTGGAGCCGGCCGTCCTTGCGGACATCCGCGAACGGGTCACTCGCGACGAGCTCGTGCCACTGGGTCGCGGACCGGACGACGACCGGGACGTCGACCCCGATCGCCTCGCCGCGCAGGACGGCGCGCACCCGGCGCTCGACGGTCGCCTCCCCGGCGC
>JBFIDS010000181.1:0-6991 GCA_041603715.1 Paraconexibacter sp.
CCTGGAGGAGATCTGCATCTCTCCCTTCCCTACGCCGGGGCCGCCGCCGCGGTTCAGCCGTCGTGCCGCCGGAGCAAGCGCCTCAGGACGCGTCCCGCAGGCGCTGCGCCTCGGGGAGCGACTCCAGCTTCTTCAGGGTGTGGTTCTCGATCTGGCGGATCCGCTCGCGCGTCACGTTGAACGCACGGCCGACCTCCTCGAGCGTCCGCGGCCGGCCGCCCGTGAGGCCGAAGCGCATCTCGATGACCTCGCGCTCCCGCTGGGGCAGCGCGGCGAGCGCCCGGTGGACGTTCTCCTTGCGGAGGTTCTCGCTCGCGAGCTCGAACGGGGACTCGGCCGGCTGGTCCTCGACGAAGTCGCCGAGCTCGGACTCCTCCTCCTCGCCGATCGGCTTCTCGAGCGAGATCGGCTGCTGGCTCATCCGCAGGATGTCCCGGACCTCGCGTGCCGTGCACTCGAGCTCCTTGGCGATCTCCTCCGGCGAGGGCTCCCGGCCGAGCGACTGCACGAGCTGGCGCTCGACGTGCACGACCTTGTTGAGCTTCTCCACCATGTGGACCGGGATGCGGATCGTCCGCCCCTTGTCGGCGATCGCGCGGGTGACCGCCTGGCGGATCCACCACGTCGCGTACGTGGAGAACTTGTAGCCACGGCGGTAGTCGAACTTCTCGACCGCCCGGATCAGCCCGAGCGACCCCTCCTGGATGAGATCCAGGAACGTCAGGCCGCGCCCGAGGTAGCCCTTCGCGATGGACACCACGAGTCGCAGGTTCGCCTCGACCATCTGCTGCTTGGCGTCCATGTCGCCGCGCTCGATGCGCTGTGCGAGGGACACCTCCTGGTCGGCGGTGAGCAGGGACACCCGCCCGATCGACCGCAGGTACAGCCTCAGCGAGTCGAGCGAGGGCTCGACCGTGAGGTCGATCTGCGGCTTCTTCGCCGTGGACTCCTGCTGCTGCTCCCGCCGTGCTTCGGCGGCCGCCTCGAGCTTGCCGTTCTCGGACGTCGCGAGTTTGCCGTCGGCTCCGACGACGGCCACTCCGTGCTCCTCGAGCCACTGATGCAGCTCGAGCACCTGCTCCTTGGAGACCTCCACCTCCTCGAGGCGCTCCGCGATCTGGCCGAACGTCAGGAGACCCTTCTCCTGGCCCTCGGCGATGAGCGGCTTGAGCTCGTCCATCTCATGGATGGGAGCCTCGTCCGCAAGCAGACCTTCCGTCTTGGTCGTCAACCCTCGTCCTCGCTGTCGCATCTCGCCCGACTCCCTCCCCGGGTCGCCGAGCGCTCTCCGTACCTGCATTCAGCTGAGTCGCACCATGGTGCGTCCGCGACATTGCCGCGAGGGCTGAGCCTTGGTGATCCCCGACACGTAGGTGGGGTGGCGTGCAGCACCCGGAGTGATACCACAGGGTTCGCTCATCCGGTCCCGCCAAGTCGCTCACCGGCTACCCTCGAACGAGAGATCCATGGAACCCACATCGATCACGAACAGCGGCCCCGACGTCCAGAACGAGCGCCCCACGCTCCACGTGAGCCTCTCGCGCGTGGGCGTCACCGGCGTCGAGAAGATCATCCGCATCGACCGCGGAGGCGGGACCGAGCAGCTCTTCTCGGCGACGCTCGAGTGCTTCGTCGACCTCGGGCCCCTCCAGAAGGGCGCCCACATGAGCCGCTTCGAGGAGGTCGTCAACGACGCGATCGGCGAGGTCATCCTCGGCGGCAGCGCCTTCCGCGCCGAGACGCTCGCGGAGCGCATCGCGGAGATCGTGCGCGAGCGCCAGGGAGCTCTGCGCGCCGACGTGACGATCGCGGCCCGCTACCCGGAGGAGAAGCCCGCCCCCGTCTCCGGGATCCCGACGCAGGAGATCTACACGCTCTACGGGTCCGCCGTCGCGAGCGAGCACGGCACCCGCCGGCTCGTGGGCGTCACCGCCCAGGGCATGACCGCCTGCCCCTGCGCCCAGCAGCTCGTCGCCGCGAAGGCGCGCGAGCGCCTCGGCGAGGACGGCTTCAGCGACGAGGACATCGAGAGGATCTTTGCGTCCGTGCCCGTCGCGACCCACAACCAGCGCGGGCTCGGCACCCTCCACCTCGGCGTGCCCGAAGGTCTCGACATCGAGTTCGAGGCGACCGACCTCGTCGCGATCGTCGAGGAGTCCATGAGCTCGGAGATCTATGAGCTGATGAAGCGCAGCGACGAGGGCACGGTCGTCGAGAAGGCCCACCGGCGGCCGCGGTTCGTCGAGGACTGCGTGCGCGAGATGATCCGCGGCGTCGTCGACCGCTACGGCGACCTGCCGGGCGAGGTCTTCGTCTCCGCCCGCCAGGAGAACCTCGAGTCGATCCACCAGCACAACGTCGTCGCGGAGCGTTTCGGCCTGCTCGGCGAGCTGCGGCAGGAGATCGCCTCCGGCGACCACCTCCCGCACCACACGTCGATGCGCGAGTGGATGGACAGCTCCACGCGCGTCGCCTGATCCGCCCGGCCGGTTGAGCGGGCGCGTCCCGGCTGGACGGATGTCCGAGCCCGGAAGGCGACACCTCGTCCGATGAACGGGACGTGCCCCGTCCACGTGCGCGACCACGCGCGCTCGTCCGCATCGCCCGCGATCAACTCCTCGTCGCCGCCCTCTACGCGGGCACCGCGCAGCTCGCCTTCACGGCGGCGGTCGTCGAGGGCAGCGCCTGCCCGGTCTGGCCGCCCACGGCCGTCGCTCTCCTCGCGGTCCTGTGGCGCGGTCGCGCGATCCTCCCCGGAATCGCGCTCGGGGCGCTGATCGCCAACGCCACGCGCCCGATCCCGGCGCTCGTCGTTGCCATGACGGTCGCCGTCAACACGCTCGAGCCGGTCCTCACGGTCGCCCTCCTGCGCCGCCTACGGGTGGACGTGCGCCTCGCGACCGCCCGCGACGTCGCGCTCTTCATCGCCGCGGGTTCGGCGGGCGCCGTCGTGAGTGCGGTCGGCGGCGTCGGCGGCCTGTGGCTCGCCGGTTCCGTCGACTCCGGCCCCGTCGCCACGGTCGCCGCCCTGTGGGCGCTCGGCAACGTCGCCGGCCTCATGTGCATCGCCCCGGTCGCCCTCGTCTCGCCGGGTCGCGGGCTCGCCCGCTCCGGCGAGACGATCCTCGTCGTCGTGCTCGCGGTCGTCACCGGCGTCGTCGTCCTCAGCGACGCCAAGGCCGAGGTCTACAGCGTCTTCCCCCTCCTCATCTGGGCGGGCCTGCGCCTCGGCCCCCGAGGCGCGGCGACCGTGACGTTCGCGCTCGCGATGATCACCGTCGCGTTCGCCGCCCGTGGGGAGGGTCCGTTCGTCGACGACACCGTCACCTCGAGCCTCCTCACCTCGCAGGGGTTCGTCCTCGCGACCGCGCTCACGACGCTCATGCTCGCCGCCGTCACCGAGGACCGACGGCGCGCCGGCCGCCGGCTCGCCCGCAGCGAGCACGAGAAGCGGGAGATGGCCGAGGAGCAGGCCGCGCTGCGACGGGTCGCGACGGCCGTCGCCGAGCAGGCGCCGTCCGACGTCGTCCTCGACCTCGTCGCACGGGAGGTCGCGGGGCTCGCCGGCGTCGAGGTCGGCGTCATCTGCCGCTACCGCGGGGCCGAGAGCATCGAGATCGCGGGCGTCTGGTCGTCGGACGTCACGGCGCACGCGATCGGAACGGTCGTCGCGATCGCCCCGGGTGGCCCCGTGGACCTCGCCCGCGCCACGGGCCGGCCGTCGCGCTGCGACGAGCGGGACGCGGCGAGCCCCCTCCTCCCGCCGATCCTCCAGCGCGTCGCCGCCCCGGTATGGGTCGACGGCCGGCCCTGGGGGGCCGTCGTCGCGGGAACGAGCGAGCACGAGGACCTCCCGGCGTCGACGGAGGCGCGCCTCGGTCGCTTCGCCGACCTCGTGAGCCTCGCGATCGCCAACGCCGAGCAGCAGGCCCGGCTCACCGCGCAGGCGCGCACGGATCCGCTCACCGGCCTCCTCAACCACCGGGCGTTCCACGAGCGCCTGCGTGAGGAGGTCCTCCGCGCCGAGCGCCACGGCCGCCGCCTGTCCGTCGCCGTCTTCGACATCGACCGCTTCAAGGAGGTCAACGACACGCTCGGGCATCGCACGGGCGACGAGGTCCTCGCGCTCGCGGCGCGCAGCCTCGAATCGGTGGCCCGTGGCGACGAGCCGGTCGGCCGTGTCGGGGGCGACGAGATCGCGGTCATCATGCCCGAGGTCGGCGGCCTCGATGCCTTCACGGCCGCCGACCGGCTCCGTCGCGCGCTCAGCGCGACCTCCCACCCGCAGGCGGGGACGATCACGGCCTCGGCCGGCGTGTGCTCGCTCGAGGAGGCGGGAAGCGCTGACGAGCTCCTGCGGCTCGCGGACGGCGCGCTCTACTGGGCCAAGGCGCACGGCCGTGACGTCTGCTTCCGGTACTCGCCCGACGTCGTCGAGGAGCTGAGCGCCGCCGAGCGCGCCGAGCGGCTCGCCCGGTCGCAGGCGCTCACCGGGATCCGCGCGCTCGCCCGGGCGATCGACGCCAAGGACCCGTCGACGACCGAGCACTCCGAGCGCGTGGCGGAGGTCGCCGTGCGGATCGCCCTGCTGCGCGGCTGGTCGGGGCTCGACGCCGAGCGGCTGCGGGAGGCGGGCCTCGTCCACGACGTCGGCAAGATCGGGGTCCCCGACGCGATCCTCTTCAAGCCGGGCCGGCTCACCGCGCGGGAGCGGACCCAGGTCGAGCGCCACGCCGAGCTGGGCGCGGCGATCGCGCGCGAGGTCCTCGACCCGGAGCAGGTCGAGTGGATCCTCTGCCACCACGAGCACGAGGACGGCGGCGGATACCCGCGCGGGCTCGCGCGCGACGAGATCTCCGAGGGCGGGGCGATCCTCGCGGTCGCCGACGCGTGGGACGCGATGACGCGGGCCCGGCCCTACAGCCGCCCCATGCCGCCGGAGGCGGCCCGCGACGAAATCGTCGGGCTCGCGGGCGCGCAGTTCAACTCCGGCGCGGTCAACGCCTTCGCCGAGCTGTTCGCGCGTGGCGACCTCGACGACGGCGTGCCGGCGACGACGGGCGTCAGCCGCTGATCCGGGCGCAGGCGGCGAGCGCGTCGCGGACGGGATCGCGCTCGATCGCGACGACGCTGAAGCGCGTCGCGTCCTCGAAGGCCTGGCGCGGTGTGGTGTCGTCGAGCGGCTCGCCGTTGCGGCCCTCCATGACGAGCAGCCGGTAGCCCGTCCCCGAGTAGAGGCGCGCAGCGTTGCCCCCGATGTCGAACTTTTCGACGAGCCGCGGGCCGTCCTGCGCGGTGAGGTCCGAGCGCAGGGGTCCCAGGAGGTCCGGACCGAGGACGACGGCGGCGTCGAGGTCGACGATGCACTTCGACAGCTGCTCGGGGACCTCGTCGCGGGTGCGCGAGATCCCGAGCACGAGCGCGACGACCGCCGCGACGAGCATGAGGGCGACGAGCAGGAACCATCCGCGCACGTGCGGACCGTATCGACCCCGGGCGAGGGCAGTGCGCCGGGCGCTACGCGCGGTCCGGAGCGGGGCCGGTGCCCGCGCGGGCGCGGTCCGCCTCGCCGAGCCGCCTGCGCAGGCCGAAGAAGTAGTCGACGCCGCTGATCACCGTGATGCCGACCGCGGCGTAGACCCACAGGTCGACCCACAGCGGGGTCGGCGTCCCCATCGCGATGAGGAAGAAGATCGCCTGCACCTGCACGATCGTCTTCGCCTTGCCCCACCCGTTGGCGGGGATGACGACCCCCTGCTGGGTCGCCGCCATGCGGGTCGCCGTGACCGCGAACTCGCGGGCGATGATGACCATCGCGACCCAGGCGGCGAGGCGGTCCAGCGAGACGAGCGAGACGAGGGCGGCGACGACGAGGAGCTTGTCCGCGACGGGATCCATCAGCTTGCCGAACGTCGTGATCTGCCCGCGCGACCGGGCGAGGTAGCCGTCCATCATGTCCGTGAGGGAGGCGAGCGCGAACACGCCCGCCGCGATGATGTCCCCGCGGCCGGTCTCGGCGAGCAGCGCGACGACGAGCGCCGGGACGAGCAGGATCCTCGCCACGGTGAGGACGTTCGGCAGGTTGACGGGAAACACGGTTCGACGAGGTACCACCGGCACGGTGCCTGGGTTACCCCGGTCCGGCCCGGTGCGACCTCGCGAGTGGGGTGGTGAGCGCGGACGTGCCGTGAAAGGCTCCACGGCGGTGGGCGACGCGCACGAGATCCCGGCCGGACCCGAGGCGCAGGCGCGGATCGTCGAGACGATCCGCCGCCTCGGCCTCGTCGAGGAGGCCGACGTACCGCGGGTCGCCGACCTCATCCGCCGCACGGCGGTGCTCGGCGGAGGTGTCGACGAGCCGACGCTCGCCGCGCTCGTGCAGGCCTACGGTCGCGCCGTCGACCGGATCGCCGGCGCGGGCGCGGAGATCGGGTGCCGGCAGCTCGCGTCGGTCCCGCCGGAGCAGCTCGACGCGGCGATCGGGGACTGGCTCATCGCGATCCGCCCGCTCGCCCGGGACAGCTTCGCCCTCCTCCACGAGCGGCGGCTCGATGCGTTCCTCCGACGCCGGCTCGCGATCGCCCCCTCGCACGAGGACGCGGCGACCGCGCGCCCGGACCTGGCGATCGCCCTGGTGGACCTACGCGGCTCGACGGCCTTCATGCTCGACCGGCCCGCGGAGGAGATCGAGCGGCTCGTCGACGACCTCTACAACCTGTCGGGGGAGGTCGCCTCCCGGCACCGCGTCGCGGCCGGGAAGTTCCTCGGCGACGGCGCGCTCCTGCTCTCCTCCGAGCGCGAGCTGACGATGAACGCCGCCCGGGACGCCGTCGCGATCCTCGGGGACCGCACCCCGCTGCGGGCGGCGGCGGGGGTCGCCTACGGGCCGGTGGTCCGGAGGGCCGGGGACTGGTTCGGCACGCCGGTCAACCTCGCGGCGCGCCTCGCCGAGCTCGCCGCCGCCGACGAGGTCCTCGTCGACGAGGCGGCC
>JBFIDS010000182.1:0-6891 GCA_041603715.1 Paraconexibacter sp.
ATATCGATGAGAAGGTGGATCACCCCCGGGGATCAGGCGACGCCGACGGCGCCCGGCACCCGCGCGGCATCGAGCAGGCCACGCAGCGCGTCGATCGTGCGCTCGGTCCCCTGGCGCGCGTGCGGGTCGACGAGGAGCAGGTCGAAGCCGTGGGGCTGGTTCTCGAGTCGCTCGACCTCCACCTCGACCCCCGCCTCACGGAGCTGCTCGCCGAAGCGCTCTCCCTGGTCGCGGATCGGGTCCATGCCCGCGGTGACGATGTACGTGCGGGGCATGCGTTCGAGGCCCTCGGCCCGCACGAGGGAGATGCGCGGGTCCAGGAGGGCGTCCCCCGAGGGCGCGTAGTGGTGGACCATGTCGAGCGCGTTCTGGCGCGTGAGCAGCGGCCCCTTCGCGAAGAGCTCGGCGGACGGGTACGCGGTGACGTCGGTGTCGACGAGCGGGTAGATCAGCCACGCACCCGCCGGACCGGGCTCGTCGGGCGTCAGCGCGAGCGCGGTCGCCGCGGCGAGGTTGCCCCCGGCGCTGTCGCCGCCGACGACGATTCGGCTCGGGTCGACGCCGAGCTCGGACGCGTGGCGGACCGCCCAGCGGAACGCGGCGAGGCAGTCGTCGTGGGCCGCCGGGAACCGGTGCTCGGGTCCCTTGCGATAGCCGACGGCGAGGACCTTGCATCCCGCGCGCTTCGCGGTGAAGCGACACGTGTTGCCGTGCGTGTCGAGGCCCCCGACGACGAAGCCCCCGCCGTGGAAGAAGACGAGGAGGCCGGCGTCCTCCTCGACGCCCTCGGGCTCGTAGAGACGCGCGGGGAGCGGGCCGTCGCCGCCGTCGACCTGGAGGTCGCGCGCGGTCGCGTCCTTCGCGTAGGGCACACCGACGAGCCCGAAGACGGGGTGCAGGAGGCGGCGCACCAGGGGCGTCGGGTACTTCGCGGCGAAGTTGAGGAGCACCGTCGAGGAGGTGCAGAGGGCCGCGGTCGTCAGGGGCAGGCGCTGGCCGTCGGCGCGACGGCGTCCGGAGAGGGAGCTCATAAGAGGACCGTACCGCTACCAGTGCACGCCCTTCATCACCGTCGCCATCGCGAGCTGCTCCATGTTCGCCTTCTCGCCCTCGTCCTTCGAGCCGCGCGCGGCGGCGGAGTCGGGGAAGACCTTGTAGGCGAGGTGCAGGATCTGGTCGCTCACCTTCGGCGCGAGGGCGTAGAGGACCTCGCCGGCGGTGCCGAGCCGCGTGTTGATGTGCTTCGGGCGGGTGCGCGCCGCCTCGCAGATCATGTCCGCCGCCTCGTCGGGACTGATCGTCGGGAAGTTGTCGTACATCTTCGTCGGGGCGATCATCGGCGTGCGCACGAGCGGCATGTGGATCGTCGTGAAGTGGACGTTGTCCCCGATCAGCTCCGAGCTGACGACACGGGTCCAGCCGTCGAGCGCCGACTTCGACGCGATGTAGGCGCTGAAGCGCGGGGGCGAGGTCTGCACCCCGATCGAGCTCACGTTGATGATCTGGCCGAACTTCTGCTCGGTCATCGAGGGCAGGAGGCTCATGACGAGCTTGATCGCGCCGAAGTAGTTGAGCTGCATCGTGCGCTCGAAGTCGTGGAAGCGGTCGTAGCTGAGCTTGATCGACCGCCGGATCGAGCGACCGGCGTTGTTGACGAGGATGTCGACGCGGCCGTGGTCGGCGACCGCCTGCTTCGCGAGGGCCTCGATCGAGTCGAGGCTCGTGAGGTCGGCCGAGTAGACGTACGCCTTCCCGCCCGTCGCCTTCTCGATCTCCGCCTTCGTCTCCTCGAGCTTGTCGAGGGAGCGCGCGACGAGGAGCGGTGTCGCGCCGGCGGCGGCGAGCTTCATCGCGGCGGCCTTCCCGATCCCCGAGGACGCGCCGGTGATCATGATGATCTTCCCGCCGACAGCGGCCTGGAGCGAGCGGTCCTTGAAGAGGTCCGGGTCGAGATGGCGCTCGTAGTGGTGCCACAGGACGTCCGCGTACTCCTCGAGCGGCGGGACCTCGATCCCCGACCCGGCGAGCGCGCGCTCGGTGTCGCGGGTGTCGAACTGGCAGGTGAACCCGACGTGCTCGAGGACCTCGCCGGGGATCCCGAAGTCGGCGAGCACCGAGTCGCGGACCCCCTTGAGCTGGGGAAGCTTCAGGAGCATCGAGATCGCGCCCTTCGGGAGCGCGTCGGTGAGCCGCTTGTCGATGCGCACCGCGAACTGGGGGGCGTGCGCGACTTTCGCGAACGTGTTGAGCACCTCGCCCGAGCGCATCGACTTCGGCGCGACGAGATGGAACGCCTGGCCGTCGAGACCCTTCTGATGGGCGATGTGGTCCATCGCCTTCGCGACGAAGTCCACCGGGACGATGTTCGTGTGGCCGAGCTCGGGGCCGACGAGGGGCACCCACTCGGGGAGCGTCGCCCGGGCCTTCTGGATCAGCTTGAAGAAGTAGTAGGGCCCGTCGATCTTGTCCATCTCACCGGTCTGCGAGTGCCCGACGACGACCGCGGGGCGGTAGACGCGCCAGGGCACCTCGCACTCGGTCCGCGCGATCTTCTCGCTCTCGAACTTCGTGCGGTGGTAGGCCGACGGGAGCTTCTGCCCCTCGTCGAACATGTCCTCCCGGAACAGGCCCTTGTGGAGCCCGGCGGCGGCGACCGACGACGTGTGGTGGAAGCAGCCGGCCTCGATCGCGTTGGCCAGGGCCACGGCATTGCGCGTCCCGCCGTTGTTGAGGAGTTCGTTGGTCTCCTCGTCGGCGGTCATGTCGTAGATCGCCGCGAGGTGGAAGACGTGGTCGATCCGGCCCTTGTTCTCGGTGATCCACTTGCGCGGGACCCCGAGCCGGGGCTTGGCGAGGTCGCCGGTGACCGGCTTGATGCGCCTCGCGGCCTGCGGTCCCCAGCCCTCCATGAGCGCCGCGAGCTTCTTCTTGGATCCCGACCGGACGAGGACATGGATGTCGCCCTTGCGGTTGTCGAGCAGCTCCTGCACGAGGAACCGCCCGATGAAGCCCGTTGCGCCCGTCACGAAATACGTCATTGACCTGATCTCTCCCCACTGGATCGTCTGGCGGGCGCCAGCCTAACCGGGTCGGGGGTCGCGATGGACGAGGTGCGCCCCGGATCGCGGGACCGACCCGGGGCGCAGGCGGACGAGGGGGGACTCGTCGCGGTGTGTGTTGCGCACGTCACGGTCCCCGACCGCGCGGTCGGGCGTGTGAAACGGCTGAGAAGGGAAGGTGCGGCGCGGCGGGTGAGGCGGGGCGGCTACCAGCCGCCGTTCCACACCTGGCTGCCGCTACGGGACTTCACGGCGGCCTTCTTGGCGTCCTTGCGCTTCTCGAGCTTCCACTGCAGGAGCGACATGAGGAAGATGAACGTCGGGAAGAACGCGATCACGAGGAAGTTGGCCTTCGTGATGATGATGTCGCTGACCTCGCCGTAGAGCCCCTCGCCGGAGGCCTGGGCGAACGCCGAGGGCGCGAGGAGCGCGAACACGGCGGCGGTGGCGAGTGCGGTGAGGGCGGCGCGGTTCTTCATGACCCGCGGATCGTATAGAACCCGGGCGTCATGTCGACGCTCGAGCGTGAGCGGACGAGCGCCGGGATCGAGATCCTGCGCCTCGCCCGTCCCGAGGTCCGCAACGCGCTCGACCGCGCGACGCTCCGCGCGCTCCTCGGCGCCCTCGACGAGCTCGCCGCCGACGAGGGCCTCAGGGTGCTCGTCGTCTCGACGACCGCCACGCGGGCGCTGTGCGCGGGCGCCGACGTCGGGGAGCCGCTCACCGCCGCCCAGGGCGTCGAGCGCATGGAGCTGTTCGCCGAGGTCTACGCCCGCTTCGAAGCGCTGCCGGTGCCGACGATCGCCGTCTGCGTGGGGAACGTCGTGGGCGCCGGGGCGGAGCTCGCCGCCGGCTGTGACCTCCGCGTCGGGGGCGACAACCTCAAGCTCGCGTGGGCGGGGGCCCGGCTCGGGGTGCCCGTCGGTCCGGCCCGGCTCGCCCCCCTCGTCGGGCTCGCGATCGCCAAGGACCTCGTGTTCACCGGGCGTGTCGTCGGGATGGACGAGGCGGCCCGGCTCGGCCTGCTGCACCGCACGGCGCCCGCGGAGCGCGCCGAGAGCGAGGCGGTCGCGCTCGCCGAGGTCCTGTGCGCCAACCATCCGGGCGGGCTGCGCACGCTCAAGGCGATGTTCCGCGAGTACGAGGCGCTTCCGCTCGCGGAGCGCATCGCGCGGGAGAACGCGGGTCTCGTCGCCTTCCAGCGCGACGGCAGCGGGCTCCCGCAGGGCGACCGCACCTGACGGGCGCCGATCTGCGCGGCGGCACGCGTCGCCTGGCACCATCGGTGCGGAGAAGTACGGAGCATCAGCCGGGAGGCCCCCGGACGTGCCGGGTGCCCCCGCCGTCGATGCTCCTGGTGTGACCCCCACGAAGGAGCAGCCGCGCATGTTCAGCCGAATCGTCGTCGGTGTCGACGGAGCCGAGGGCGGTGCCGATGCGCTCGCGCTCGCCCGCAGGCTCGCCAGCGCGGACGCGCAGATCATCGCGGTGAGCGTCTCCCCGACGATCCTCGGCTCCCCGCGCGTCGCCGGCGACGACGACGTCACGGCCGTCGAGGATGCCCGCGTGCGACTCGACGCCTCGTGCGGGGGCGACGACGCGCTCGGGCGGGAGATCATCGTCGCGCGGTCGGTCGCCGACGGCCTCGCCGCCGCCGCCGACCAGCACGACGCCGACCTCGCCGTGATCGGATCCTCCCGCCGCGGGCCGATCGGGCGCATCCTCGACGGGGACGACACGCGGGCGACGGTCCGCAAGGCGATCTGCCCGGTCGCCGTCGCTCCACGCGGCTTCGCGCACACCGACACGGGCATCTCGCTCCTCGGCGTCGGCTGGGACGGGACCCCGGAGGCCAACCGCGCGGTCGAGATCGCGCGGGACATCGGCAGGGCGTCCGGCGTCCCCGTGGAGGTCCTCACCGTCTCCGGCTCGACCGCCTGGGACCAGCCCGAGCCCGTGGCGGTGACCTCGACGCTCAACACGGCGCAGGACGCCCCGGATCCCTCCCTCCCGGGCGGGTACGAGCCGACCACCGCCACCGGCCCGGCAGCGTCCGCCCTCGCGGCGTTCACCGAGAAGGTCGACCTGCTCGTCGTCGGCACGCACAAGCGCGGAACCGCCGCCCGCTTCGCCCACGGCAGCACCGCCGAGACCCTCACGCGCCGCGCGCCGCGGCCCGTCCTCGTCGTCCCCTGACCGCTCGCGGGTCCGTGGGGGCGCCGAGCAGCGGCGCCGCCTACCATCCTTGACGATGGCCGTGATGATCGCCTCCGACCTCGCCAAGGACATGGCGGGGGAGCCGTTGCTGAGCGGCGTGTCGTTCAAGCTCGAGCGTCGCGACCGGCTCACGATCGCCGGGCGCAACGGCGCGGGCAAGACGACGCTCCTGCGCATGCTCGCGGGCGAGACGTCGCTCGACGGCGGTGAGCTCGTGCTCGAGAAGGGCTGCCGCGTCGTCCTGCACGACCAGCGTCCCCCACGCGACCAGGACATCACCCTGCGCGACTACGTCCTCTCCGCCTGCACGGAGCCGATCGAGCTCGAGGCCGAGCTCGCCGCGCTCGAGGCGCGGATGGGGGAGGGGGACGAGAGCGTCTTCTCCCGCTACGCCGACGTCCAGACGCGCTTCGACGCCGCCGGCGGCTACGGCTGGCGCGAGCGCACCACGGGCATCGTCCACGGCCTCGGGTTCGTCGACGCCGACCTCGACCGGCCGCTGGGCACGTTCTCGGGCGGTCAGATCACCCGGGCGTCGCTCGCCCGGGCGCTCGCCGCCTCACCGGACCTCCTCCTCCTCGACGAGCCGACCAACCACCTCGACATCGACTCGCTCGAGTGGCTCGAGCAGACGCTCGTGACTCTCGACGCGGCGGTCATCATGGTCGCGCACGACCGCTGGTTCCTCGAGGCGGTCGGGACCTGCGTCCTGGAGATCGAGGCGGGCCGCACGCGGTTCTTCAAGGGCACGTGGCACCAGTGGCGCAAGGAGCAGGCCGCCCGCGAGCTCGCCCTCGGCCGCGCGATCGAGAAGCAGCAGGCCGAGATCGCCCGCATGGAGGCGTTCATCGAGCGTTTCCGGGCGAAGGCGACGAAGGCCCGCCAAGCGCAGTCGCGCGTGAAGGCGCTCGACAAGATCGAGCGCATCACCCGCGACCCGCGCGACACGCGCGAGATGGGCTTCCAGTTCGCGAAGGCCGAGCGCTCGGGCCGCGTCATCTTCGAGGTCGAGGACGCCCACCTCGAGGTGGGGGATCCGCCGAAGGTCCTCGTCTCGGGAGCGGAGCTGTGGCTCGAGCGGGGTGAGCACGTCTCGCTCGTCGGGGCGAACGGGACCGGGAAGTCGACGCTCGTGAGCGCGCTCACCGGCGCGCGCGAGTTCGACGCCGGACGGCTGCGCACCGGTCACAACGTGAAGGTCGGGCACCTCTCCCAGCACGGCGACGAGCTGGAGAAGGACGGGGCGCGCACCGTCATCGAGGCGGCGGTGAAGCGGACCGGGCTCGCGCCGAACCAGGCCCGCTCGCTGCTCGGGAAGTTCCTGTTCAGCGGCCAGGAGGCCGAGAAGCCGCTCGACGGGCTCAGCGGCGGCGAGCGCCAGCGGCTCTCGCTCGCGATCCTCGTCGCGTCGGGGTCCAACGTCCTCGTGCTCGACGAGCCGACGAACCATCTCGACCTCGAGAGCCGTGAGGCGCTCGAGGACGCCCTCACGTCCTTCGACGGCGCGCTGATCCTCGTGAGCCACGACCGCGCCCTGCTCGAGGCCGTCGGCACGCGCACGATCGCGGTCGAGGACTACGGGCTGCGGTCCTACGTCGGGGGCTGGCAGGAGTAC
>JBFIDS010000183.1:0-6830 GCA_041603715.1 Paraconexibacter sp.
GGTCGCGCCCAGCTGCGCCTCGAGCTCGTGGGCGATCCGCTCGAACAGGCCGATCGTCCCGTCGGGGTCCTCTCCCTCCTCCCCCCACACGACGAGCGCGACGTGGGTCCGGGCGAGCTCGTAACGCAGCCGCTGCGACGCCCGGGCCTCGTCGGTCGCGCTACCGTCGAGGATCGCGCGGACCTCGTCGGCCCGCAGCGCCGCGGCACTGCGCACCCAGCGCTCGCGTTCGCGCATGTAGGCGTCGGTGATCCCCCCGGTCACGGAGTCGAGGTAGGGGAACATCCACGCCGAGCAGTAGGTGACGGTCTCCGCGAGGAGGTCGCGGTCGGCGACCCGGTCGCGGAGCCGCTCGAGGAGCACGGCGGAGAAGATCTGATGCCCGATCCGGTAGGCCCGCATGAGGTCCTCGATCGGGAGACCGTGGCGGACGAACTCGCGCGCGTAGTGCATCGCCTCGGTCGGGGCCACGGCGGTGAACGGCTCGACGTCGTCGTGGAGCATCTGCGTGATGAGGCCGACGTTCGCCCGGCACGACCGGATCGTGTCGTCGCGCAGGGAGGACTCGAGGGAGTCGATCTGCTCGTGAATCGCGTCGGCGAGAGCGATGCCGACCTGGTCGAGGTCGGGCATGAGCGTCTCCGTCATCGACCGGACCGCGTCGCGGCAGGCCGGCGACGGCGTCCCCGTGGTGAGCTGCACGGCCATGTGTTCTCCTCTCCGCGGGCACCGCATCGGCGCCTCTCCCGACGCCGAGGCTAACGCGCATCGGGCCGACGGGCAACGCGCGGCCGTAAGCCGGGCGCCTCACGGCCGTTGACCCCATGACCCGGGCGCCGGGCGTCCCCCACCGCGACGGTGGCGGCCGCCGGGACCCCACCGACCCCAGGAGACCCGCCGTGCCCCGCGCATCCCACCGTCCCACCGTCATCGTCGCCGCCGTCCTCGCCGGGCTGGCGTGCGCCGGGACCACCGCCACCGCCGCGAGCCTCATCGGCGGGGAGGACATCCGCAACGCGTCGCTCACGGGCGCCGACGTCCGCAACGGCTCGCTCACCGGCGCCGACGTCCGCAACCGCAGCCTGCGCGGCGCCGACATCGCCCGGTCGACGATCCCCGCCGACCGCCTCACGAAGTCGGCCCGGTCGAGCCTACGGGGCGCCCGCGGCCCCGCCGGCCCCCAGGGCGCCCCCGGCCCACGGGGCGTGCCCGGTCCCCAGGGCGCGACCGGCCCCGCGGCGTTCACGACGATCGTGACGCGCTCCGCGACGACGTCCTTCACCGGCGGCGACGGGATCATCGGCCAGATGAAGCAGGCGACCGCGCAGTGCGCGGCGGGCGAGCGCTTCGTCTCCGGCGGCGCGCTGGCCCCGACCGCGACGGTCGGCGGGGTCGCGAACTTCGTGACGACCGGCCAGGCGCCCGTCATCGCGGACGGGACCCTCGCCTCGCAGGGCGAGACGCCGACCGGCTGGAAGGTGACGGTCGTGCGCAACGACGACCTCCTCGGTCTCGTCACCGCCTACGCGCTCTGCGCGCAGTAGGCCGGCGGCGGTGACACGATCCGTGCTCGGAGAACGAGCACGGATCGCGTCACCCGGCGGGGGCGCCGCCGGCGCCCGGGGAGCTACGGCACTTCCCGGCCCAGCCAGCCGCGGTAGAAGCCCTCGATGTCCGGCAGGTACTCGTGGACGACCGGGTACCCGGGCGGCACGGCCTCCGTCTCCAGGAGGTGGCCCGAGATCGGGCAGTAGAACTCGCGCAGCTCCTGCCAGTCGCCCTCCGGGTAGCTGAGCCGCGGGTAGATCTCCTCGAAGAGCTCCGGTGTGTCACGGACGAACATCACGCAGTGCATCTTCCAGTTCTCGTCCCAGCGGCAGAGGTCGGCGCCCGCGTCGGTGCGGATGACCATCTCACCGTCGGACCGGCGGCGGACGATGTTGAGCCCCTCGCCGAACGGGAGAACGATCGGATCGTCGTAGGACACCCGCTCCTGGAGCAGCGCGATCCACTTGTCGAACCGGTCGGGGTCCTTGTGCCCGGACTGGATGTCGCGGACCGCGCGGCGGGAGAGCCGCTCGTCGAGCAGGTCCCCGAGCAGCTCCTTCGTCATGTCACTGGCGACGGGGACCTCGAAGACGTCCTCGGGCTGTCGGGCCGTGGCCGCGGCGAGGTACGCCCGGACCGACTCCGCCGGGGTCGTCTTGCCCGAGGCCGCGCGCGGCGCGACGACCGTCGGCGTGACGACGTCGAAGTCGAAGTCCTCCGGCAGGTCCCAGAAGCCGCGGTACTCGGCCGCCCACGCGGGCTCGAGCCGCATCGACTCGCTGAGCATGACCTTCACCGGGTCGATGAGGTCCTGCGCGAGGATCCGCTCGCGCTGCTCCGCCCACCAGTCGTGGCTCGGGCGCGCGCGCTCGAGCCGCTGTGCGCGGGCGGCCTCGCGGTCCTCCCGCGAGTAGGCCCTCGTCGCCCAGTCCGGCTGGATGTGCCCGCCGGCGATGTCCTCGTCGATCTTCGCGTCGGGGCGCAGGAGGGGATCGCCGAGACCGCCTCCGCCGCGCCCGGACGAGAGGTAGATGTCGCCCGTCTTCATCGCCTGCATGAGCGTGAACGGGTCCTGCTTGACGTCGTGCGTCCCGCCGATCGCGTTCAGCGCGAGCTCCTCCCCGCTCACGTCGGCGACCGGGTAGGCCGCTCCTGCCTTCGCCTGCTCGAGGATGTCCGAGTCGTACACGTTGTGGACGTAGCACTGCGCGCCCGGGTAGCCGCCGAACAGACCGGGGGACATGAACATCCCGCCGGCGCCGATGTTCTCGACCTCGAAGTCCGGCGTGCCGTGGACGAGGAGCAGCGACTCGAACGACGAGCCGCCGCGGTGCCGGCCGACGCCCCCGCTGTAGGGCTTGATGCGACGCCCGAGGTAGATCATCGGCTTCACGAGCTCCCACATCTCGATGTCGCCCATGTCGCCCTCGGGGTTGAAGACCGCCGAGCCGTAGTCGAGGCCGTCGAGGACGTACTTGCCGCCCTGGCCCTGCGCGCCGATCTCGAAGTTCATGAACCCCGAGACCTGGCCGTACTGGTCGAGCCCGCCGCCCTGGGCGACGTTGCCCGGCACGGTGTAGGTGCCCATGATCTCCTCGATGTAGCCCCGCGACTGCAGCGCGCGAGAGATCGCCCGCATGTACCCGACCGAGGTCGCGAACATCGGCATCCACGGGAACGACGACGAGCACGGGGCGTCCCCGAGGTCCGCCCACGTCCCCGGGGTGAGGTGGAGGTCGGTCGCGTAGTAGGCGCCGTCGTTGATCTTGTCGTTGCAGATGAGCGTTTGCGTGAACAGGATCCACTGCATGCCCTGCTGCGCGGAGGGTGTCGCGTTGAACGAGTGCCAGCCCCAGGCCGAGGACCCGCGCAGGTCGGTCGTCCAGTGGCCGTCGTCGCCGACCACCGCCTCGTAGTGGCCGTGGATGATGAGGTCGCGCCGGGCGCGCTTGGGCATCTCGGTCTTGTCGCCGTAGCGCGCCTCGGTGAAGCCCCCGTAGCGGTAGCGACCCGGAACGAGCAGGGAGCGCACGCGGTGCTTGAACGCGCGGCGGCCGTCCTCGATCGCTTCCCGCATGAACTGCTTGAACGTGTCGAGGCCCTCCTCCATCACGATGCGCTCGACGGCGTCGCGGATCATGTGGCAGCCCGCGAGCCGCGTGCGCTCGTCCAGGATGTAGAGGCCGGGCGCGCGGGACTGCATCGAGACCCGCTTCATGTGCCACTGCGCGATCGTGTCCTTCTCCCCGATCTTCATGCAGTGGAGGTCGATGCCGTCGTCGAAGCGCGTCGTCGGGGCGACGCACACGCCGCCCGGCGTCGTCGCGCCGATGTCCATGACGTGAATGACGCCGCCGGCCCACGCGATGAGCTCCGGGTTCTCCGGGTCGCTCTCGTCGAAGATCGGGACGAACGTCTGGACGTCGGCGTTGTGGACGTCGCCGATCGTCGGCTGGTTGTTGGCGAAGATGTCGCCGGGACGGATCTCCGGGTTGTCCTCCCACCCGTTGCGGACCATGAACTTGATGGCCTCGCTCATCGTGTGGACGTGCACGATGATGCCCGTCGACAACGCGACGTTGTCGCCCTCGGGCGTGTAGAGCGCGAAGCAGATCTCGCCGAGCTCACGGACGATCGGAGAGGCGGAGATGTTCATCGCCGTCTCTCGCGCGGAGACCATCCCGCCGCGCACGCGCGAGAAGAGCTTCTCGAAGCGCAGCGGGTCGGAGTCCTTGAGGTCCAGCCGGTCGAGCCCCTGGTAGTGCCCGGTGTCGGCGAAGAGCTTCTCGGAGTGGGCGAGCATCTCCGCGAGGGAGCGCCCGTCCCAGCCGATCGGCCGGCGCTGCTCGGGCTCGAGTCCCTTGACGGTGTCGATCGTGGCCATGGCTCAGGCCTCCTTGTTTTCCAGGTGGAAGACGCCGCGCTCGTCGAGCCACGCCTTCCGGTCGGGCGGGATGGGGAACGTCGTGGACTCCGCCTCGAGGATCGCCGGCCCGTCGAGCCGGTGACCGGGGCGGACGTCGGTCATCTCGTAGATCGGGGTGTCGACCCAGCCGTCGGACCACCACACCGGTCGCGTCTCCTTGTTCGGCGGCGTGCCCTCGGCCGTCTCCAGCGTGGGGAGCCGCGGCTTCTCGACGGGCACCGAGCCCTTCACGATGGCCTGGGCGACGAGGTAGCCGAGCTCGGGCGAGGACGAGGCGCGCGCGTACATGCGCTGGTAGGTCGACTCGAACGCGTCGCAGAGCGCCTGGGCATCCTCGGCGCTCGTCATCTCCGCCGTGGGGGCGTCGACCTCGATGTCGACGAGCTGGCCGTAGTACTGCATCCGGACCATGTGGCTGAACGAGACGGCGTCGGTGTCCTCTCCGCTCTTGGCGAACTCCTCGCGTACGCGCTCCTCGAGCGCCCGCCACGTCTGGGTGACGAGCTGCACCATCGCCGCGCGCTCCTCGGGCGTCTGGGTGGGGAGCAGCGGCAGGTCGACCTGGCGATCGAAGCGGTACTCGAAGTCCGCGCACGCGCAGCCGAACGCGGAGAAGCCGGCCGCCCACTCGGGGATGAGGACCTGCTGGTAGGGGATGCCCGCCGTGTAGCCGGCGACGTGGAGCGGCCCGCCCCCGCCGTAGCAGAGGAGGGTGAAGTCGGCGGGCGAGTAGCCCTTGCCGAGGATCCGCCCGACGGCCTCGTTGCGCAGCTGGCTCTCGAACAGCTCGACGACGCCGGAGGCCGCCTCCTCGAGCCCGAGCCCGAGCGGCTCGGCGATCTGGCGCTTCACCTCCGCCTTGGCGCGCTCGACGTCGAGCGTCACCTGACCGCCGAGGAAGTAGTCGGGGTTGAGCCGGCCGAGGATGAGGTTGAGGTCGGTGATCGAGACGGTCTGGATCCCGCCCTCGGGCCACGCCGTGCCGATGTCCGCGCCCGCGGAGTCGGGGCCGATCTCCGGGCGGCGCGCGTTGGGGTCGATGCGCACGAACGAGCCGCACCCGGCGCCGACCGAGTCCATCATCACGAGCGGCATGTTGAGCATGAACTTCGCGACGTTCGGCGTCGACGTCACGTCGTACTTCTTGTTGACGAGGAGGGCGATGTCGAACGACGTCCCTCCGATGTCGGTGCACAGCACGTTGCGCAGGCCGATCTCGTCGGCGAGCCAGCGCGACCCGACGACACCGCCGATCGGGCCGGAGACGAGCGTCGTCGCGAGCTGCTGCGCGTCGATCGAGATCGTGCCGCCGTGGCTCGCCATGACGCGTAGCTCGAAGCCGGCGCCGGCCTCCTTCGTGCGGTCGCGCACCGCGGACAGGGTCTTGCGGGACGGCTCGGCGGCGTAGCCCTCGATCACCGTCGTGTTGAGCCGCGGGAAGTCACGGCGGCTGGGGTAGAGCTCGGAGCTGATGAAGAGCGGACAGGCGTCCTGGAGGCCGCGCTCGGCACGGACCTCCTCGAGGATCTCCTTCACCCGGGCCTCGTGGACGGGGCTGCGGTAGCTGAAGAGCAGGCTGACGCAGATGCCCTTGACGGGCTCGTGGTCGCCGTCGCCGAGCAGCGCGTTGGCGGCCTCGTAGACGTCGTCCTCGCGGAGGGGGAGGACCTCGTTGCCGAAGAGGTCGATCCGCCCTCGGACCCCGTGCACGCGGTCGCGCGGGACGAGCGGCGGGTTGTGGTGGTGCGTGGCGATGTGGAGGCGGTCGGCGTAGGAGTAGCCGAGGTAGGTCTGGATGCCGCGCTCCATCTGCAGCGCGTCCTCCTGGCCGGCGGTGACGATCACGCCGACGTCGAGCCCCTTGCGGGAGAGGAGCCGGTTGAGCATCGCCGTCCCGCTGAACACCCCGGAGCGGATGCCGGGGAAGGCGTCGGCGGTCTCCATGTCCCACTGACGCATCGCGTCGTCGGCCGACTCCATGAGCCCGACGCTCTCGTCGTCGGGCGTCGACTGGGCCTTGCCCACGACGAACTGGCCGGTCTCGTCGACGATGAACGTGTCCGTCATCGTGCCGCCGGCATCGATCGCGAGCACCCGGGGCGACCGGGTCGTCGTCGCCTGCTCCATCGCTTCCTCTCCTCTCGTAGGAAAATGCGACCTGAGTCGACCGTAGGTCGGTCGGCGCGCGATTGCCTCGGCGCGCGCGGCCGAGTTGCGGGGGCGCCCTTTGTGTCCCGGGCACAGCCGTCGCGAGGCGGCGCCGCGGGGCGGGCGCACGGGGCGGGCGGCGGCCCGGCGGACGGCGTGCCGCGATCCGCACCCGGCAAGCGGACGTGGATCGCGGCGCGCGTGTGAC
>JBFIDS010000184.1:0-6827 GCA_041603715.1 Paraconexibacter sp.
CGGCGTCGGGCCGGATCGTCCCCGAGACGGTCGCGCGGCGGCAGGCCGAGGCGCTCGCCGACGATCTCGGCGGGATTCGGCGCGGCCGTCAGCCGCTGACGGGGCCGCACCGCAGACGGGGGCGGCATGACGCCGCCCCCGTCCACTCGATCTGCGGCCGCGTGACTACGGTCGGAAGATCTTCGAGTCCCGCAGCTTGCGGAAGACCCGGTACCAGCCGGGGCGCCGGCTGCCGTCGAGACGGACCAGGCCGGAATCGAAGCGGACCTCGTCGATGCAGCTCGTGCCCGTCCACTGGTAGATGTAGACGCGGTCGATGTTCTTGCGGTAGTCCGCGGCGAGCCGGAACATCCACGAGATCGAGCTCGCGGCCTTGCGCTCGGCGCGCTTCACGCTGCTGCTGCTGTCGGGGTCGCATTTGAAGTCGCCGCTGTCGCCGAGCTTCACGATGCCGCCCGTCTCGGTGAGCCAGAGGCGGTAGCGCTTGTTGTGGCGACGCAGCTCACGGATGACGTTCGTCGTGCCGCCGCGGCCCTTGCGGTTCGTATCGGAGTAGTTGTGCAGTCCGATGAAGCGCGCGCGCCGGTCGTAGGTGTTGTTCAGGCGCTTGTAGAACTTGCGGATGTAGCTGCGGGTCTGGCCGCGCAGGCTGTTGGACCGGCCGTCGAGCAGGTCGAGGGCGACGACGCGGCACTTCCGCGTGAGGTCCTTGCCGCAGCGGTCGCTCTTCGAGAGCAGGCGCCACATCTCCATGAAGTACTCGGCGGCACGGTCGGGATGGCGCTGCGTCGGCTGGGTGCGGTCGTTCGCCTCGTTCCACACGCCCCACTCACGGACGCCCTCGGGGTAGTACCGGTCGATGAGGTCCCCGACCTTGCGCTTGTACTCGCGCGGCGTGGGCAGCTCGCCCTTGCCGGGCGTGAAGTCCTCGGTGGAGATGTGGAGGAGGACGTCGATGTCCTTGTCGTTCGCCGCCTCGACGAACGCGTCGATCGCGGCGATCTGCCGTGGGTCGTCGATCGCGTTCCACTTGACGATGTGCCGCGTGCGCTTCATGTCGAGGCGCTCCCACTGGGAGTCGGCGAACATCGCGGTGTTCTGGTTGGCGATCCCGACGTTCACCGACTTCTTGCTCGCGGCGGCGCCGGAGGGAAGGATCGCGGCGGCGAGCACGGCGAGCAGGGCGAGGACGGGCAGTGTGAATCGGCGTCGGGGCACGGGTGTGCGGACCTCCGGGAATCGTTAGACGGTCGTGGCGGCGCGAGGGCCGCCGGGGTCGGATGCGCAGGGGAACGTGGCATCCGACATTCGGGTGACCCGCTGTGGGTTCCCGTGGTGAGGAACCCGAAACGTCAACCGATGTTGCGGTCACCGCGGTGGAGTCGTCGCGCCACCTTCCCCGGGCGGTCGCGAGCGACCGCCGCAACGTTGCAGCGAGGTTGCGAAACGTCCCCTGGGACGGGCCGGATCCGGCTCGCCCTTGCCTGCGGCCCCACAGGAGGACTACGGTCGACGGAGAGGGCTGGACAACCGATTCGAGGAGAGACCCGTGGGAGACAGCACTGTCCCGGTGGAGCTGACGGTCAACGGCCAGCGCCGTTCCGTCGAGGTCGAGGCGCGAACGTTGCTCGTGCACCTGCTGCGCGACGAGCTCGGTCTCACCGGCACGCACGTCGGCTGCGACACCGGCAACTGCGGGGCCTGCACGGTCCACGTCGACGGCGAGTCGTGCAAGAGCTGCACGGTGCTCGCCGTCCAGGCCTCCGGCACAGAGGTGGTGACGATCGAGGGCCTCGGCCAGGAGGGCAACCTCCATCCGCTGCAGGAGGCGTTCTGGAACAACCACGGACTCCAGTGCGGCTACTGCACGCCCGGCATGATCATGGCGGCCGCCGACCTGCTCGAGCGCAACGCGTCGCCCACCGAGGAGGAGATCCGCACCGGACTCGAGGGCAACCTCTGCCGCTGCACGGGCTACCACAACATCGTGAAGTCGGTGGCCGACGCCGCCGAGAAGATGCGGGACGGGGTGAGCGCATGAGCACCGTCGCGAAGGACGACCGCACGCAGAAGGCCTCCGTCGGCACCTCGCTGCGCCGCAAGGAGGACCCGCGGCTCATCACCGGTCGCGCGACCTACGTCGACGATCTCGACGCCCACGGCCTGCTCCACGCGGCGATCGTGCGCTCCCCGGAGGCCCACGCGAAGATCGTGTCGATCGACACGTCCGCCGCGCTCGAGCGCGACGACGTCGTCGCCGTCTACACCGGCGCGGACATGGCCGACCTCGGGGGCCCGCTGCCGTGCGCCTGGGCGCCGGAGGGCATCGAGGTGAACAACCCGCCGCACTGGCCGCTCGCGAAGGGCACCGTCAAGCACGTCGGTGACCCCGTCGCGATCGTCCTGTGCGAGGACCGCTACACGGCGGTCGACGCCGCCGAGGACGTATTCGTCGAGTACGAGCCGCTCCCCGTCTGCATGGACATCGAGACGGCCCTCGACGAGGGCGCGCCGCTCGCGCACCCGGAGCTCGGCACGAACAAGAGCCACGACTGGGGTCTCGGCGGCGAGGACATCGAGGAGGCCCTCGCGAACTCGGAGGTCGTCGTCGAGCGCCGCATCGTCAACCACCGCATCTCCGGCGCGCCGATCGAGCCGCGCGGGGTCCTCGCCGACTACCGCGCCGGCAGCCTCACGCTGCACTCCTCCACGCAGGTCCCGCACTTCGTGCGCCTCTTCACGGCGCTCCTGCTCGGCATGAGCGAGGAGCGCATCCGGGTCATCGCCCCCGAGGTCGGTGGCGGCTTCGGGGCGAAGCTCCAGATGACCGGCGAGGAGCTGCTCTGCGCCTGGGTCTCCAAGCAGCTCGCCCGCCCCGTGAAGTGGATCGAGACGCGCAGCGAGCACATGGCCGTCTGCCACCACGGCCGCGACCAGATCGCGACGGTCCGGATGGGCGCGACGCGCGACGGGAAGATCACCGCGCTGCACGCCCGGATCATCGGGGACATGGGGGCCTACCTCATGCTCCTCACGCCGACGATCCCGGCGCTCGGCGCGTTCGTCATGAACGGCGTCTACGACATCCCCGTCGTGCGCACCGACATCACGGGCGTCTTCACGAACCGCTGTGCGACGGACGCGATCCGCGGAGCGGGCCGGCCCGAGGCGACGCACATGATCGAGGTGACGATCGACCAGCTCGCGGCCGAGCTCGGCATGGATCGGCTGGAGCTGCGCCGGAAGAACTTCATCCCGAAGGAGAACTTCCCCGCCGAGACGGCGGTGGGCATCGTCTATGACTCCGGCGACTACGCGGGGGCCCTCGACAAGCTGCTCGAGCACATCGACCCGGCGCAGGTGGAGGCGGAGAAAGCCGCGCTGCGCGAGAAGGGGATCCTCCGCGGGATCGGCTTCTCGACCTACACGGAGATCTGCGGGCTCGCCCCGTCGCGGATCACCGGGCCGGCCGGCTTCGGCCTGCAGACCGGGCTGTGGGAGTCGGCGATCGTCCGCGTCACGGTGACCGGCGCCGTCACCGTCTACACGGGGACGTCGCCGCCCGGCCAGGGCCACGAGACGACGATGGCGCAGATCGTCGCCGACAAGCTCGGCGTCGATCCGCAGAACGTCGAGATCCTCCACGGGGACACGGGCACCGGCGCCATGGGGCTCGGCACCTACGGATCGAGGTCGACGGCGGTCGGCACCGAGTCGATCGCCCGGGCGACCGACAAGGTCGTTCGGAAGATCCGCGAGATCGTCGCGCACACCCTCGAGGCCTCGCCCGACGACATCGACGTCATGGACGGGAAGTTCGTCGTCCGCGGATCGCCCGACAAGGCGATGGCGCTCGCCGACGTCGCCGGGATGGCGCACGTTCGGCCAGAGCTCCTGCCCGAGGGGATGGAGCCCGCCCTGGAGGAGACGTCGTTCTACGACCCGCAGAACTTCGTCTTCCCGTTCGGCGCGCACGCATGTGTCATCGACATCGAGGAGGCGACCGGCAAGGCGAAGGTCGTGCGCTACGTCGCGGTCGACGACTGCGGGCCGGCGATCAACCCGATGCTCATCGACGGTCAGGTGCACGGCGGCATCGCGCAGGCGATCGGGCAGGCGCTCTACGAGCACGTCGCCTACGACGAGGACGGCCAGCTCGTCACCGGCACGTTCGTCGACTACGCGCTGCCGACCGCGGCGGAGCTGCCGATGTTCGAGACCGACCGCACGGAGACGCCGTCCCCGGTGAACACGCTCGGGGTCAAGGGCATCGGTGAGGCGGGCACGATCGCGGCGACGCCGGCCGTGCTCAACGCGGTCATCGACGCGCTGCGCCCGACGGGCGTGACGTTCATGGACATGCCGCTGTTCCCCGAGGCGATCTGGCGAGCGATGACCGACGCGAAGGGAGGCGCGGCATGATCCCGCCCGAGTTCGACTACACGGCGCCGACCTCGCTCGACGAGGCGCTCTCGGCACTGAAGGACGGCGGGGAGGACGCGAAGCTCCTCGCCGGCGGCCACTCGCTCATCCCGCTCATGAAGCTGCGGCTCGCAGCGCCCTCCCTCCTCGTGGATCTGCGCCACGTCCCCGGGCTCGGGGGGATCCAGCGCGAGAACGGGTCGTTCCGCGTGGGGGCGATGACCCGGCACGTCGAGCTGCAGAACGCGGGCGAGCTCGGCGTCTACCAACGCGTGGCGACGCTCATCGCCGATCAGCAGGTGCGCAACCGGGGCACGATCGGCGGCTCGCTCGCCCACGGGGATTCCGCCTCCGACCTGCCGACCGCGCTCGTGGCCGCGGAGGGGTCGGTGACGGCGACCGGGCCCGACGGCCCGCGGGAGATCGCCGCCGGCGACCTCTTCCTCGACTACCTCACGACGTCCCTCGATCCGGAGGAGATCGTCACGGAGGTCCGGCTGCCCGCGCTCGAGGGCTACGGCTGGGGGTACCGCAAGTTCACCCGTCGCGCCGAGGACTGGGCGATGGTCGGCGTCGTCGCGCTCGTGAAGAAGGGCGCGGACGGCTCCTGCGAGGACGTGCGGGTCGCGTTCACGAACATGGGGTCGACCCCGCTGCGGGCGACCGCGACGGAGTCCGCCCTGCGGGGCGGGGGGCTCGACGCCGACGCCATCCGGGGCGCTGCGATGCAGGCACCTGAGGGCACCGACCCGCCCGCCGACCGCAACGCCTCCGCCGACTACAAGCGCCATCTCGCCCGCGTGCTCACCCAGCAGGCGCTCGAAGAGGCGGCCGGTATCGCGTGAGCGCCGACGGCGTCGACGAGGTCTCCGCGGCGCTCGCGGGGCAGGGCTACCTCGCCGACCGCGCGCTCGCGACGAGCGTCCATCTCGCCCGCGCCCTCGAGCTGCCGCTGCTGCTCGAGGGCGAGGCGGGCGTGGGGAAGACCGAGGTGGCCCGCGCGCTCGCCGCGGCGACCGGCGCGGAGCTCGTGCGCCTGCAGTGCCACGAGGGCGTCGACGTCCACCACGCGCTCTACGACTGGGACCACGCGCGCCAGCTGCTCGCGCTGAGGGCGGCGGAGACCGGTGCCGCGGGCGCCGACACGGGCACGACCGACCTGTGGTCGGAGCGCTTCCTCCTCGAGCGCCCGCTGCTGCACGCGCTGCGCGCCGACGGCCCGGTGGTGCTCCTCATCGACGAGATCGACCGCGCCGACGATGCCTTCGAGGCGTTCCTCCTCGAGCTGCTCTCGGACTTCCAGGTCTCGATCCCGGAGCTCGGGACGGTGCGCGCGCGGACGGTGCCCATGGTCATCCTCACGTCGAACCGCACCCGCGAGCTGCACGATGCGCTCAAGCGCCGCTGCCTCTACCACTGGATCGACTACCCGGCGCCCGAGCGCGAGCTGGAGATCCTGCGGGTCCGTGCCCCTGGCGTCCCGGAAGGCATCGCCCGGCGGGTCTGCGCAGGCGTCGAGCGACTGCGCGGCGAGGAGCTCTACAAGCTGCCGGGGGTGGGGGAGACGATCGCCTGGGCGCGGGCTCTCGGCGCCCTCGGCGATGACGCGTCGCCCGACGACGCGCTCGGCGCCGTCCTCAAGGTCCGCGAGGATATCGACCGGATCCGTGAGATCGGGGTGCTCGACGGTGTCTGAACGGCCCGAGTCGTCCCCGACGACCGGCTCCATCCCGTCCGAGGAGGCACGGACCGACGATCGACGGGACGGCGTGGGCGAGCGGCTCGTCGCGCTCGCCGCGGCGCTGCGCCGCCACGGCGTGCGGGTCGGTCCCGGGGACGTCGTCACCGCCGCGCGCGCCCTCGACGCGGTGGACGCCGCGTCGCGCACCGACGCCTTCCTCGCCCTGCGCGCCGTGCTGTGCGCGCGCCCCCAGGACCTCCACGCCTTCGAGCTCGCCTTCGCCGAGGTCTACGGCGTCCCGCCCGAGGAGAGCACGGCCGGACCGGTCGATCTCGGCGGGAGCGCGGCGCTCGCCCTGCCGCGGGTCGGGCTGCCGGACAGCGCGCCGACGCGTCGTCCCGACGTGAAGGAGGACGTGCCGGTCCCCGCGGCCTACAGCGACGTCGAGCTGCTCCACGACAAGGACTTCGCCGATCTCACCGACGCCGCGCGCCGGGCGGGGCGCGTGGTCCTCCGCGCCCTCGCGCGACGGGGACCTCAGCGACTCGGTCG
Source organism: Paraconexibacter sp. (assembly GCA_041603715.1). GTDB lineage: Bacteria > Actinomycetota > Thermoleophilia > Solirubrobacterales > Solirubrobacteraceae > Paraconexibacter. Next base: position 6,656 of record JBFIDS010000184.1, read on the forward strand.
ACGCACGCGGCCCGCCCGCCGCGGCGGCGAGCCCCGCATGGACGTCGCGGCGACGCTGCGAGGGGCGCTGCGCACCGGCGGCGAGCCGCTGCGCATCGCACGGCGCGCCCGCGTGACCGCCCCCCGGTCGCTTGTGCTCGTGCTCGACGTGTCCGGCTCGATGGCCCCGTAC
>JBFIDS010000185.1:0-6763 GCA_041603715.1 Paraconexibacter sp.
ATCGCCTCGAGCTCGCGAGCGAGCGCGGGCTCTGCATCCCCGAGCGCCTCCTGTGCGGCGTCGAGGACGGCGAGGCAGTCGGCGAAGCGGCCGGCCGCGTAGAGCGCGGAAGCGTGCTCGAGCGCCGCCCGGGCTCGCGGGGCACCCAGCGGCATGACCGACTCCACCTCCGCGAGCCGCGCAACCCCCTCGGGGAGCCCCGCCGCGGACTCGCTGCGGGCGAGCTCCTGGAGGACCGCGGGGCGCTCGGCGGGCGGCGGCGGCTCGGCGAGCGCGCGACGCAGGAAGGGGACGGCCGACGCCGGCGACCCGCGCTCGACCGCGAGCCGGGCGACGTCGCGCAGCACCGCGACGACGTCGGTGTCCGCGTCGGGCGGCGCCTCGAGGAGATGCCCCGCGATCCTCGACGATTCGACGCCGGCCTCGCGCAGGACCCGCGCGGCGCGTCGGTGGGCGAGAGCCCGCTCGGCGGGAAGCAGCTCGGCGACGATCGCGGCGCGGACGATCGGATGGACGAACCCCGGCTCGTCACCCGCCCCGAGGATCCCGGCGTCCGCGAGGCGGGCCCCCATCTCGAGCGCGGTGTCGATCGGGACCCCGGACAGCGCGGCCGCGAGTGGCCACGGCGCGCTCTCGCCGAGGATCGCGAGGGCGCGGGCGAGATCGGTGGCGGCCTGCGGCAGATCGGCGAGCGTGAGGGCGACGCTGCGAGACACGGGCGCCGGCCCGATCGCGCGGACCCGTCCGACCGCGTCCCGCGTCGGAGAGAGACCCTCCGCCCCGACCGCCTTGAGCAGCTCGTCGAGGAAGAGCGGGTTGCCGCCGGTCGCCGCGTGACAGGCGGACACGAACTCGTCGTCGGCCCGCGGCTGACGCGCGAGCACGATCCTCGCGGCGGCCTCCCGCGAGAGGCGCCCGGGCCTCAGGACGACCGCGCCGTCGATCTGCGCGAGGGCGGAGAGGGCGCCGGGCCCCCGGCGCTGCTCGCGTGCCGCCACGACGAGGGACACCGCGACGCCTTCGAGGCGACGCGCGAGGAAGTGCAGGAAGCGCAGGGACGCGTCGTCGGCGTGGTGGGCGTCGTCGACGAGGACGACGACCGGCTGCTCCTCGGCGAGATCGACGAGCCGCCAGTACAGGCCGTTGACCGCACTCGCGATGCCGACAGCGGCGGCCTCGTCGTCCCCGGTCGCGGACACCTCGCCCCGCACCGCGCGGCCGAGCAGCGCCCGGACGAGCCCGAACGGCATCTCCCGCTCGAGCGCGACCCCTCGCGCGCGGAGCACACGCACGTCGGTGTCCGCGGCCGCGTCCAGTGCGAGGTCGAGCAGCGAGGTCTTCCCGACCCCCCCGGGGCCGAGGACGAGCACGAGGCGTCCCTCCCCCGCAGCCGCGGCGGCAAGGGCGTGCCTCACGCACGCGGTCTCGTCGTCCCGTTCGAGCAGGGGCCCGCGTCCGTTCGCCCCGTGCACCGGTGTGCTGTCGATATCGCCCAAAATCCCAGGGTCTGGTCCCGAGGGCGTCCCCTGGGGCGACCCTACTACCGTGGGACGACCGTGACGAGGCACGAGAGCCCAGAGCACCGGTTCCCCCCGCGTCGCGGCTTCGAACCCTCCGCCGGCGCGTGCGACGAGCGCCTCGGCCGGGACGAGAGCCCCGGGTCAGCGGCGGGCCCGGACGGTGCAGGTCCGGTAGCGGCGGGTGAGGGTGACGGGGCGCCCGCGGGCGTCGCGGCCGCGGACCCGCAGGGTCACGACGCCGCGCCCCCGGTCGCGGAGGTCGACCGTGATCGCGAGCGACCTGCGGCCGCGGCGCACCCGGACGCGCTTCCCGCCGAGCGTCGCCCGGGGTGAGCGCAGGAGCCGCACGCGCGTCGTGAACGTCCGGCGCGAGGTGCATGTCCGCGCGGTCGCCGAGGACGTCGGCTGCGCCTGCGCCCCGGGCGGGCAGGTGCCGAACACGTAGCACTCGAGCGCGGGCTCCTCGCGCGCCGTCCGAGGGCCGGAGCGGGCGGCGGAATCGACCGTGCCGAGGAAGTCGCGCAGGAACGTCGCCTGGTTGATCGCCGGATGGAAGAGCTGCCCGCAGACGCCGCGGTCCACCCGGCCCGGGTCGGCGGGGCCGTCGTGGGCGAGCGCGTCGACGACGAGCGCGTGGGCGGTGGGATCGGTGAACCCGACGAGCAGATGCTCGCTCACCGCGAGCGGGCAGACACTCTGGATCGCGACGTTCGTGACCCGCCCCTCCCCGCCGCGAAGCGAGGAGACGCCGGTCTCGTCCGCGTTCGGTGTCGCGATCTCGTCGGTCCGCGTGAAGACGTTCGTGTAGGAGATCCCGGCGAACGTCTCCGCCCGCGAGTTGAGCGCCCGGATGAACCCCGCGACGTGACGCTGCTGGAGCGTCGCCACCGGGCACGGGTTCGTCGCGCATTGGTCGGTGAACACGCGGGTGCCGTGGTGCGTACCCGCGAGGCTGACGAGGTCGTCGACCATCCCGCGGGTGTCGGGCCAGAACCGCAGTGCCCAGCGCGGGACGATGGCGCCCTGCGAGTGCCCGAGGATCGAGATCCTCCGCCCCGCGCGGCGGTGGAGGTCGCGGATCACGCCGACGAGCAGCTCACCGGAGCGCTGGATGTCGCTCGTGCCGCGGTCCGGCAGGTCGACGAGGCACCACGGGACCCCCTGCTGGGAAAGCGCCGGTACGTAGGTCCAGCGCCAGTTGTCGTCCGCCGTGGCGCCCGTGCCGTGGACGAGCAGGACGGGCGTGCGCTGGGCGTCCTCGACGCCCGATGTGCAGCTCACCGCGCGGTCGAGGTCGGACTGGGACACGCGGATCGCCGGGCCCGGAGCGTCGGTCGCGGCGAACGACTGCGCCTGCGCGACCGGTGTCAGGACGCCGAGGAGCGCGGCGATGAGGGCCGCGACCCGCACGACGCGCGCGCGCTCTGTCCGTGGACGACTCATCGCAGGAGCATAGGTCGGCGGGCCGTCGCCGAGCGTCGCTCCCCGGCGCCCGCGCCCGGGGCGCGAGGTAGGGTCCCCCCATGCCGAGCGCGCGAGAGACGGGGGCCCCGACGTTCGACCTGCAGTCGCACTCGACGTGCTCCGACGGGGCGCTGGCGCCCGCCGAGGTCGTGGCTCGCGCCGCCGCCGCCGGCGTCGAAATCCTCGCGCTCTCCGATCACGACTCCGTCGATGGGGTGGCCGAGGCCCGGACGGCCGGGGATCGGTTCGGAGTCCACGTCGTCCCCGCCCTCGAGATGTCCTGCGTGGACGAGGAGAGCGGCGACCTCCACCTGCTCGGCTACTGCGTGGACACCGAGGCGCCGCGTCTGCGCGAGACGCTCGAGCGGTGCCGCGCGGACCGGGTCAGCCGCGCCGACCGGATGGCGGACGCGCTCGAGGAGTGCGGCTGGGCGGTCGACCGCACCCAGCTCGCAGCGGTGCGCGACGCGGGCCACGCGCTCGGTCGCCCCCACCTCGCGCGCGCGGTCGCGACCCACCCGCACAACGCCGCGCGCCTCCACGATGAGGGTCTCGCCCCCGACGGGGCCACGGTCGCCGCGATCGCCGACGCCGTGCTCGTCGGATACCTCATCCCCGGCCGCCCGGCGTTCCGCGAGCGCGCGGCGCCGACGGTCCCCGGTGCGATCGAGATCATCCACGAGGCCGGGGGGCTCGCCGTCTGGGCGCATCCCTTCTGGGACATCGACGAGGACGATCGGGTGCTCGCGACCGTGGACCGCTTCCGCGCCGCGGGGCTCGACGGCGTCGAGGTGTTCTACGTCGCGCACACCGAGGCGCAGACGCGGCTGCTCGCCGCGCGCTGCGGCGAGCTCGACCTCCTCACGACGGGTTCCGCCGACTTCCACGGGCCCGACCACGCCCGCTTCCACACGTTCCGCGCGTTCGAGCTGCACGGGCTGGAGCCGAACCTCGGTCCGATCGCGGAGGCACACGCCGCCCGTTCCGGGGGATCCTCGTGACGGATGCCGCCCACCGGCCGCCGGTCGACCCGCCGTCGGGCGTCGAGGGCGTCGATCCGCCCACACCCGACTTCCGCGCGCTCGTCCGCGACCCGGCGCCCCCCGGCGCGTTCCCTCCTGGTCGTCCGCTGGGCGACCCCGACCTCGCGGCCGAGATCTCGACTGCGCTGAGCGCCGTGCGCGAGCTGTCCCCGCTGCCGACGGAGACGCCCGCCCCGGAGCGGCGCCGGACCTTCGAGGGCGCCGGCGAAGCGCTGCTCGCCGCCGAGGAGGCGCTGCACACCCGGCTCGAGGACCCGGCGGGACTCGACGGCGCGACCGGACGCGCGTCGACGGCCGCGCTGCGCCGGCTCACCACGGCGCGCCGCCGTCTGGAGCAGACGCTTCTCGGCGAGCAGCGCCGCGCGTTCACCGCCGTCCAGTCCGCCCTCGGGCGCTTGCGGGAGATCGACACCGTCGCCGCGATGATCCGAGCGGTACCGCCGGAGGTGGTCCGATGCGGGTTCGACCGCGCGCTGCTCTCCCGCGTCGAGGAGAGCGTCTGGCTACCCGAGGCCTGGCACGACACGGGCGACCCGGAGGGCGGCGCCGGGATCCTCGACGTGGGGCGCACCGAGCGGCGGCGCATCGACCACCTGCTCCTCGAGTCCGAGATGGTGAGGCGGCGCACCGCGCTCGTCGTCCGCGACGCGGAGAGCGACCCTCGTACGCACATCTCGCTGCGCGCTGCGACCGACACGCGCTCCTACGTCGCCGCGCCGATCATGCCCGAGGGTCGCGTCATCGGCTTCCTGCACGCCGACTGCTACCGCACGCGGCGCGAGGTCGACGAGCTCGACCGCGACGTGCTGTGGATGATCGCCGAAGGCGTCGGCTACGCGCTCGAGCGAACCGTGCTGCTCGAGCGTCTCGAGTCGCTGCGCGTCCGGGTCAAGGGGCTCACGAGCGAGATCTCCGGCGTGGTCGACGAGATCGCTGACGCCGAGGTCGAGGTCGACGTCTCCGCGCGGACCCGCGCCACCGTCGTCTCGACGCCGGCCCGCCCGCGGATCGCGGCCTCGGGGGACCCGCGGCTCGTCGCCCTGCTCACCCGGCGCGAGCTGGAGATCATGGAGCACATGGCTCACGGCGAGTCCAACCAGGAGATTGCCCGGCGCCTCATCATCAGCGAGGGCACGGTGAAGACCCACGTCAAGCACATCCTGCGCAAGCTCGGCGCGGGCAACCGCGCCGAGGCCGTCTCCCGGTTCCTGCTCAGCGAGAGGACCTGAACTTCGCGCGCGACTTCGCCGCCTGCTTGTAGCGGCTGATGACGCGCTCGCAGCTCTTCATCTTCGGGCGCTTGCGCCCGACGTAGACGGTGTCGCGCCCGGATCCGCAGTCGATCGTCGTCGACCCGCTCGCGAACGCGTAGATGACGTCGGCCCCGGGGCCGGCGTCGACGCGGTTGCGTCCCTTGCCCCGCAGCCGGATCTCGTCGTCGCCGTGACCGCCGCGGATCGTGTTCGTCCGCGCGCCGCCCTGCAGGTAGTCGTCGCCGTCGTCACCGTTGATGACGTTGGTCCCGCGGCCGCCGTAGATCGTGTCCGGCCCGTGCCCGCCTCGCAGCGCGTCGCGCGCCTTGAAGCCCGCCTCGTCGGGCAGTCGGTCGCCCCAGATGACGTCGGTGCCCGACCCGCCGTCGATGTGGTCGGAGCCGTGTCCGCCGAGCAGGTTGTCGTCGCGGTCGGTGCCGCGCAGCGACTTCCCCGACCACGCGGGGGCGAGGCGCTTCACGCCCTGGTTGGGGTCATTGACGACGGGGGCGGCGATGACGGTCTCGCAGCCGAGGATGCGGCCCTCACGCAGCGCCTGGGCGTTCGACACGCCGCCGGGACCGTCGTAGGGGTTGATGACGACCGTGTCGAGGCCGTCCCCGCAGTCGACGGACTCCACCGCGGTGCCGTTGTTGACGTAGACGATGTCGTCGCCGTTGCCCGCGTCGATGACGTCGGGGCCGGAGTCGGCGTAGACGATGTCGTTGCCCTCGCCGCCGAGGACGGTGTCGCCGCCGGAGCCGGCGTGGATGAGGTCGTCGCCCGCTCCACCCTCGATGCGGTCGGGCGCCGCGCCGCCGAACAGCGCGTCACGCCCGTCGCCGCCGAGGAGCGTGTCGTGACCGAACCCGCCGTAGATCCAGTCGTCGCCCGGTCCGCCGTCGAGGTGCTCGTCGCCGCTGCCGCCCTCGAGGATGTCGTCGCCGCCCTCCCCGAAGATCCGGTCGGGCCCCGTGCCGCCGTCGAGGCGATCGGGGCCGGAGCCGCCGATGAGACGGTCGCTGCCCTCGAGCCCGCGGATGACCATCCCGCGGCCGTTGCGGGCCTTCAGGCGATCCCTGCCCGGGACGCCGAGGAGCGTGCCCCCGCGGGGCGCCGCGGGCGCCGCGAGCGCGGGGACCGCGGGCAGGCCAGGCACCGAGACGGGGTGGCCCGAGATCGGGAGGCCGTGGACCGCGGGCAGGAGAGACTGGATCGGGTCCGTGAGCGGGGCGACGACCTCGAAGACCGCCCGGTTCACGCCCGGGATGTCGACGGCGACGAGCGCCGCCGCCGGGGACGGCGACGCGGCGAAGGCCGCGATCGAGACGAGTCCGACACCACAAGCACGACGTGCGTCACAGAAGAAGCTCACACCTCTGTCATCGGCCGCCCCGGCGGGCGACCTGAACCTGCCCCTGGACGCCCCTGGACGCCGCTGGACGCCTCTGGACGCCTCGACCGTCGACGCATCAGGGCCGGC
>JBFIDS010000186.1:0-6727 GCA_041603715.1 Paraconexibacter sp.
ACCGCCCGACCCGCCGCCATGACGACGACGGTGTCGGCGAGGCGCTCGGCCTCCTCGATGTAGTGCGTCGACATGAGGATCGAGGTGCCCTCGGTGCGCAGCCGGTCGATGAGCGCCCACAGTTCCTGGCGGATCTGCGGGTCGAGCCCGACGGTCGGCTCGTCGAGCAGCACGAGGCGGGGCCGGTGCACGAGCGCGCGCGCGACGAGCAGCCGGCGCCGCATCCCGCCCGACAGCTCGGTCACCTTCGCGTCGGCGCGCTCGGCGAGGTTCGCGATCTCCAGCGCGGCCGTGATCGCCTCCTCGCGGTCGGCGCGCGGCACGCGGTAGAGGTGCGTGAAGACGCGCAGGTTCTGCTCGACCGTGAGCGTCGTGTCGAGGTTGTCGAGCTGCGGCACGACGCCCATCTCGGCCCGCGCGGCCTTCGACTCGTCCGGCAGGCGGTACCCGAGGACGTCGATCTCGCCCTCGTCGGCGATCGCCTGCGCGGTGAGGAGCTTCATCGTCGTCGACTTCCCGGCGCCGTTCGGCCCGAGGAGGCCGACGCAGGTCCCGGTCGGCAGGTCGAGATCGAAGCCGTCGACGGCCCGGATCGCGCCGAACGTCTTGACGACGCCCCGCAGCCGGATCGCGGTCCCCGCGGGCGCCAGGGTGGAGGGTGCGCTCACGGCCCCAGGATCGCAGACGCCGGGCCCCGCCCCGGGGGTGCGTCCCCTCGTACCCGGTCTGCGGGCACGAGAGAACACACGTCCCCGGAATGGCCGCTACCGCAGGCGCTCCACGATGAGCGCCTCGCCCTGGCCCTGCGCGACGCACATCGTCTCGAGGCCGATCGTGCCGTCGATCGTCTCCAGGTCGTTGAGGAGCGTCGTCATCATGCGCACGCCGGTCATCCCGAACGGATGGCCGAGGGCGATCGCGCCCCCGTGCGGGTTGAGCTTCTCCATGTCGATCCCGCACTCGTCGGCGATCGGGAGGACCTGCGCGGCGAACGCCTCGTTGAGCTCGACGACGTCGACGTCGCCGATCGTCATGCCGGCGCGCTCGAGCGCCGTCCTGATCGCGCCGATCGGCGCGACGCCCATGAGCTCGGGCTCGTTGCCCCAGGTCGCGGCGGTGATGACGCGGGCGCGCGGCGTGAGGCCGAGCTCCTTCGCCTTCGCGGCGGACATCACGAGAGCGGCGGCGGCGCCGTCGTTGAGCGGGCACGCGTTGCCCGCCGTGACGGTGCCGTCCTCGCGGAAGGCGGGCTTCAGCGAGGCGAGCTTCTCGAGCGTCGTGCCCGGCCGCGGACCGTCGTCCTTGCTGACGACCGTGCCGTCGGCGAGCGTCACGGGCGCGATCTCACGATCGAAGAACCCGGACTCCTGCGCGGCGCCCGCGAGATCCTGCGAGCGCTTGGCGTACTCGTCCTGCTGCTCGCGCGTGACGCCGTAGCGCTCCGCGACGTTCTCCGCGGTGATGCCCATCGCGATGTAGGCGTTGGGCTGCCCGGGCTCCTTGCCCTGGAGCTTCTCGTTCTGGTCCTCCGGGTGGGCCGCCTCCTGCGCGGCGTTGTAGCGGGAGACGAACTCGACGCCGCCGGCGATGTACACGTCGCCCTGACCCGCGACGACGTTGTTCGCCGCGACGCGGATCGCATCGAGGCCGGAGGCGCAGTAGCGGCTGATCGTCGACCCGTTCGTCTCCTGCCCGAGATGGGACGAGAGGAGGACGGCGAGGCGACCGATGTTGTTGGCCTGGAGGCCCTGCGGCAGGCCACAGCCGGCCACGACCTCCTCGACGCTCTTCGGGTCGACACCCGGGTTGCGCTCGAGGAGCTGGTCGACGATGAACGCGAGCGTCTCGTCGGGGCGGAGGCTCGCCATCGAGCCCTTGAAGGCACGGCCGACCGGCGTGCGGACGGCGTCCACGATCACGGCTTCGGGCATTGCGGTACGTCCTTTCGGTTGTCGCCCGGCGGTCTCACTCCACGGGCGGTTGGTGTCCCCGGCGGTCTCACTCCACGGGGTCCGGTAGTTGCGCCATCGGGGCGCAGGTCCATCAGGAACGCTACCACCACCGGCCGGCGGCGCCGGTCGCAGGACGCCCGCGCTGCGGGCCTCGTACGCTTCGCACGTGAACTGGACGATCGACATCCCGCCGGACGCCCTCCCGCAGCTGCCCCCGCTGCCCCCGGAGCTCCGCGCGGCGCTCGACGACGCGCTCTCGCGTCCCGCCCTCCAGCAGCCGAGCTGGCCGGACCCGGACTACGTGGTGCGCGTCCGCGCGCTCCTGGAGTCCGTCCCGCCGATCACCGTGCCCGCCGAGGTCGACCGCCTCCAGGAGCGTCTCGGCTCCGTCGCGCGGGGACAGGCGTTCCTCCTCCAGGGCGGCGACTGCGCGGAGACCTTCGTCGACAACACCGAGGCGCACATCCGCGGCACGATCCGCACGCTGCTGCAGATGTCGGTCGTCCTCACCTACGGGACGTCGATGCCGGTCGTGAAGCTCGGCCGCATCGCCGGCCAGTACGCGAAGCCGCGCAGCAGCGATACCGACGCGCTCGGGCTCCCCTCCTACCGCGGCGACATGGTCAACGGGATCGAGCCGGTGCCGTCCTCGCGCACGCCCGACCCCGTCCGGCTGCTGCGGGCCTACGCCAACGCGTCGGCGGCGATGAACCTCACGCGCGCCATCACCGGGGCCGGTCTCGCGGACCTCCACCACGTCCACGAGTGGAACATGGACTTCGTCGCGCAGTCCGCCGCGGGCGAGCGTTACGAAGAGGTCGCGAGCGAGATCGACCGCAGCCTTCGCTTCATGAGCGCGTGCGGCGTCGACGACAGCTCACTGCGGACCGTCGAGATGTACGCGAGCCACGAGATGCTCGTCCTCGATTACGAGCGCGCGATGCTGCGCCTGGAGGGAGAGCGCCTCTACGACCTCTCCGCACACCAGCTCTGGGTCGGGGAGCGCACGCGCCAGCTCGAGGGTGCGCACATCGCGTTCGCCGCCCTCATCGCGAACCCGGTCGGGGTGAAGATCGGCGCGAAGACGACGCCCGCCGACGCGGTCGCGCTCGTCGAGCGGCTCGATCCGGACCGCATCGACGGGCGCGTGACGCTCGTCGCCCGCATGGGGAACGAGAACGTCCGCGAGGCCCTCCCGCCGATCGTCGAGGCCGTTCGCGACAGCGGGCACCTCGTCGTCTGGCAGTGCGACCCGATGCACGGGAACACCGAGGAGTCCCCGAGCGGACACAAGACGCGGCACTTCGACCGCGTCGTCGACGAGGTGAAGGGGTTCTTCGAGGTCCATCACGCGCTCGGCACGCACCCGGGCGGCATTCACGTCGAGCACACCGGCGAGGACGTCACGGAGTGCCTCGGCGGCGCCCAGGAGATCTCCCACGATCAGCTCGGGTCGCGCTACGAGACGGCGTGCGATCCGCGCCTCAACACGCAGCAGTCGCTCGAGCTGTCGTTCCTCGTCGCGGGCATGCTCCGCGGCGCGCCGGTCGCTCGGAACTGACCGCCGTCGCCGAGCAGGTCGCCCGGGGCAGGAGCGCCGTGCGCGGGCCGAATGTGGATCAGGGGGCCTGAGCGCCCTGTGAATCCACATTCACGCGGCAAGCGGGGACCGGGCGGGTGCGAGCGCGTGCTCCCGGCGGGTGTCGCGCGGCCGGCGGGGGGCTACAGCCCGAGGTCGCGCACGCCGAGCTCGTCGAAGCCGACGTGGTGGGCGAGCTCGTGGCGCACGGTGATCGTCACCTGGTCGCGCAGCATCTGCGGGTCGTGCCCGAAGTCGCGGCGCAGCGTGTCGCGGTAGATGACGATCCGGTCCGGGATGTCGTCGCGCGTCGCGCCGTCCCCGTGGTAGAGGCCGTAGGCGCGGTTGCGCCGGCCCCCGTCGGAGATGACGACCGCGACGTTGTGGTTGTCGAGGAGCCGACGGAGGAGGTCGGGGAGGTCGTCGAGCGCGTCGCGGACGAGCTCCTCGAAGTCGTCGTTGTCGTACGGATCGAGGTCGAGGAAGTCCGTCTCCTCGGGCTCGGGCGCCGTCCCCGTGCGGGCGAGCTCCTCGGCGCGCTCGACGATGCGCTCGAACTCCTCCTCGTCCTCCGGCTCGTGGTAGTCGGAGAGCCGCATGCCGACCGCCGCCATCGCGCCGAACAGCGCGGCGGCGACGACGACCATCACCGCGGCGGTCTCGAGGAGCCGCAGCGCGGTGTGCGGGCTCCAGCCGCGCATGAGGACGACGGCGGTGAGTCCGATGCTCAGCGCGAAGCCCGCGGACAGGAGGATGGTCCTCAGGGGCATCAGCTCGGACGGCCGACGGAAGCGCATGCCGCAATGATGGCGGACCGGGGAAGCGCGCCCTGCTACTTCGTCATGGCGCGGGCGATGACGACGCGCTGGATCTCGTTGGTGCCCTCGTAGATCTGGGTGATCTTCGCGTCGCGCATCATCCGCTCGACGGGGTACTCGTTGACGTAGCCGTAGCCGCCGAGCACCTGGATCGCCTCGATGGTGACCCGCATCGCGTTGTCGCTGGCGAACAGCTTGGCCATCGAGGTGTACTTCCCCACGCCAGGGGTACCGCGGTCGACCATCGTGCAGGCCTTGTAGAGCAGCTCGCGGGCGGCGGCGGTGCCGGTCTCCATGTCGGCGAGCTTCCACTGCAGGCCCTGCATCTGGTTGATCGGCTTGCCGAACGCCAAGCGCTCCTTGGCGTACTCGCCTGCGTAGTCGGTGGCGCCCTGGGCGATCCCGACGGCCTGGGCGGCGGCGCCGAGACGGGTGCGCTCGAGCGTGCCCAGCGCGACCGACAGGCCCTTGCCCTCCGCGCCGATCATGTTCTCGTGCGGCACCCGCACGTCCTCCAGGACCGGGGACCCGGTGGGGGAGCCCTTGATGCCGAGCTTGTGCTCGAGGTTGCCGATCGAGAAGCCGTCGCGGTCCTTCTCGACGATGAACGCGCTGCTGCGGTTGTTCTCCCGGTCCGTCTTGGCGAAGACGACGTACACGTCGGCGACGCCCGCGTTCGAGATCCAGTTCTTCGTCCCGTTGAGGACCCACTCGTCCCCGTCGCGCACGGCGGTCGTGCGCATCGCGCTCGGGTCCGAGCCTGCCTCGGGCTCGGAGAGCGCGAACGCGGGGGCCAGCTCGCCGGAGGCGAAGCGGGGCAGCCACTTCTCCTTCTGCGCGTCCGAGCCGAACAGTGCGATGGGCAGCGACCCGAGCTCCTGCAGCATGAGGATCAGCGCGCTCGACGCGCAGACCTTCGCGATCTCCTCGACCGCCATCTGCAGCATCAACGTTCCGGTGCCCGTCCCGCCGTACTCGGTCGCGAACGGCAGCCCGAGGATGTCCTGCTCGGCGAGCAGCTTGCGGATGTCCCACGGATACTCGGCCTTGCGGTCGATCTCGCCGGCGCGCGGGGCGATCTGCTCCTGGGCGATCTGGCGCACGAGGTCCCGGAAGTCGAGCAGCTCCTGCGGGATGTCGTAGAGGTCGGCGAAGTCGGTCGCCACGCTCATGCCGACACCGCCGCGCGCGCCGGGGCCGGGGCGTACTCGTAGAAGCCGCGTCCGCTCTTGCGGCCGTGGGCCCCGGAGACGACCATCCGCTTGAGCAGCGGCGGTGGTGCGTACTCGGCCCCCTTGAACTCCTCGTAGAGGGAGTCGCCGATGGCGTAGAGGACGTCGAGGCCGATGAAGTCCGCGAGTGCGAGCGGACCCATCGGGTGCCCGCAGCCGCGCTTCATGCCCTCGTCGATGTCCTCGCGGGTCGCGAAGCCGTCCTGGTACATGCGGATCGCCGACATGAGGTAGGGGACGAGCAGGAAGTTGACGATGAACCCGGAGCGGTCCTTGGTGAGGATCGGGTGCTTGCCGATGTCACGGGCGAGGCCTTCGGCGATCGCGGTGACGCTCTCGTCGGTGTCGTAGCCGACGACGATCTCGACGAGGCTCATCACGGGGACGGGGCTGAAGAAGTGCAGTCCGATCACCCGCTCGGGGCGCCGCGTCCACGAGGCGATCTCGGCGATCGGGATCGACGAGGTGTTCGACGCGAGGAACTTCGCGTCCGGCAGGAGGGCGTCGAGCTTCTTGAAGACGCTGCCCTTCGCGCGCGAGTCCTCGATGATCGCCTCGACGACGCCGTCGACGCCGGTGAGCGCGTCGAGGTCGGATGTCCAGTTCACGCGCGTGAGCATCTCGCCGGCGTCCTCCTCGGTGAGCTTGCCGCGCTTGACCGCCTTGGCGACGGATTCCTCGATCCGCTGCCGGGACCGCTCCAGCGGCGCTTCCTCCGGTTCGTAGATGACGACCGACAGCCCGGCCTTCGCGCAGGACTCGGCGATGCCCGAGCCCATGAAGCCTCCGCCGACGATGCCCAGCTCCTCGATCTCTCTCATGTGGCGAGTCTAGCCTTTGCTCGGAGATCCGACCATCGCATCTCCTATGACCTTTGGGACATTCGGAGGGGGTTTCCGACAATCGCCCCGCCCGCGGGAAAACCACGGGCCGCCGGGTGCGGCCGAGTACGGACACGATCACGCGACCGATGCGGAGGGCGGACGATCGCCCGCGGACGATCATCGACCCATGAACTTCATCGATCGCTCGCCGGGCGCCTTCATCGCACTCACCGCCCTCGTCGTCTACGGCGTGATCGCCGTCGAGATCTGGATGTGGACCGCCGCATCCCCCGCCGCCGTCGCGGTGACGCTCCTGCTCATC
>JBFIDS010000187.1:0-6721 GCA_041603715.1 Paraconexibacter sp.
ACAGCTCGACCCGTCCCGTGCGCAGCACGACCGCAGCCGGGTCCCCGAGCGCCCGGCGGGCGTGATGGGCGGCCTTGCGGAGGTTCGCGGCTCCGGCGTCGGCACCGAGGTGCGGCCAGAGCTGCTCGATCACCGCGTCGCGCAGGAGACGGTGGCCGACGGCGAGCGCGAGGAGCTCGACGAGCTCCTGGGCCCGGCGCGCGGGCCAGTCGTCGTCGGCGACCTCCCGGCCGTCCACGACGACCCGGAAGCCTCCGAGCATTTCGACCCGGACGTGGGGGTGGCCGGTGCTCACGAGCGCATCGTGTCACCTGGCGGCATGGCGCCGCCAGGTCTGCCGCGGATGCCCTACGAAACGGCGCTCTCGACCGCGACCGGCTCCTCGCGTTCGGAGGCGACCGCCTCGAGCCGGACGGGGACGGCGTTGAACGCCGCGTTGCCGGTGAGGCCGTCGACGATCGCCGGGTCGGTGATGTCGTTCATGCTCGCCCCGGCCTTCGACGCGGCGTGCTTCCAGCCGACGCCCGGACGGGTGTGGCCGAAGCCATGGGGCACGGACACGACCCCGGGCCGCATCTCGTCGCTGATCTCCAGCGGCACCTCGATCTCACCGACCGTGGAGGCGACGCGGACGCGGTCGACCTCCGAGAGTCCGCGGGCGGCCGCCTCGTCGGGGTGCACGAGCGCGGTGCAGCGGTCCGCGCCCTTCATCAGACGGGCGCTGTTGTGCATCCACGAGTTGTTCGAACGCAGCTGGCGGCGGCCGATGAGCACGAGGTCGTACCCGTCCGCCGCGGCCGTCTCGCGCTCGGCGGCGAGCTCGTCGAGGCGGGCGGCCTCGTCGAGCATCGGCTTCGGTGCGAGGCGGATCTTCTTGCCCTTCGTGAGGAGCGGGCCCGGCAGCCGCGAGGTGAGCGGCCCGAGGTCGACCCCGCGTGCGCCGGACGCCTTCACCTTCGCCATGGTGAGCGCGCGTCGCGGCCCGCGCCGCAGGATGCCGTACGGGCCGGCGCGCATCGCGAGGTCCGCGACGCGTTCCGGGGTGGCGACGGCGCCGACGAGCCGCAGCACCGCGTTCTGCACCCGTCCGGCCTTGCCGTGTCCGACCCGCCCGGCGAGCGCCATGAGGATCTCCCAGTCGGTCTTCGCGCCGGGCTCGGCCGGGACCGCGGCGGGGTTGAAGCGGATGTGGTTGCGCACCGAGACCGCCGGGAAGACGAAGTCCACGTCCGAGCGCTCGAGGTGGGCGACCGGAGGGAGGATGACGTGCGCGTGGCGCGTCGTCTCCGTCACGTACATGTCGACGGCGACGAGGTGCTCGAGCGTCGCGAGGGCCTCCTCGAGGCGCGTCCCACCCGGGTTGGAGAGGACCGGGTTGCCCGCATAGACGAGCATGCCGCGGACCTGCCCCTCCCCGGGGGTGAGGATCTCGTCGGCGAGGCCGGCCACGGGCATCTCGTCGACGAAGCCCGGCAGGCCGCTGACCCGCTGGTGGCGGCGGCCCCACTCCCGCGCGATGGGCAGGCGGCCGAGGGGGGAGAGCCCGTCGATCGCGGGCGTGGGGAACATCGGTCCGCCGGGGCGGTCGAGGTTGCCGGTGACGACGTTGAGCGCGTTGATGAGCCAGTGCGTCAACGTGCCGGTGCGCTGCTGGCAGACGCCGACCCGGCCGTAGGCGACGGCGCTCGGCGCGTCGGCGAACTCGCGGGCGAGCCGGACGATCGTCGCCGCGTCGATGCCGGCGTGCGGCGCGGCGCGCTCCGGGGTCCAGGTGGACACGAAGGCCTCGAGCTCGTCGAGGCCCTCACAGTGACCGGTGAGGGCGCCGAGCGACACGCGGTCCTCGGTGAAGATCGTGTGGAGCATGCCGGCGAGCAGGTAGGGATCCCCGCCCGGGCGGATCGACACGTGCTCCGAGGCGTGGGCGACCGACTCGGTCCGCCGGGGGTCGACGATGACGACGCGGCCGCCCCGGTCCACGATCGCGCGCAGCCGGTGCCGGGCGCCGGGGGCGGTCATGACCGAGCCGTTGGACACCGCGGGGTTGGCCCCGAGGACGAGCATGTGATCGGTGCGCTCGATGTCGGGGATGGGAAGCAGCCCGAGGTTGCCGAACATCTCGTGCGAGCTGCGGTGCTGCGGCAGCTGGTCGGTCGACGTCGCCGAGTAGTTGTTGCCGCTGCGCAGCGCGAAGCGAGCCGTGAACGCCGCGACGACCGCCCCCGAGTGGGCGCCGGGGTTGCCGAGGTAGGTCGCGACGGCGGGGCGGCCGTGGCGGGCCTGGATCGTGCGCAGCCCGTCGGCGGCGAACGCGATCGCCTCGTCCCAGCCGATCTCCACGAAGCGGTCCCCGACGCGCTTGACGGGCCGGCGCAGACGGTCGGGATCCTCGTAGAGGTCGGCGAGCGCGGCCGCCTTGGGACAGATGTACCCCTTCGACATCCGGTCCTCGGGATCGCCGGTGATGCGCAGCACCTTGCGTCCTTCGACCTCGACCTTGATGCCGCAGTGCGCCTCGCACAGCGTGCACTGCCGGTTGACCGTCGTCGTCATCTGTCTCTCTCCTCGGTTCGGGGCTCCCGCCGGTCCAGCTTGACGGTTCCGGGCGCGGGACGCCAGCGGCGACATGCCCGGTCCGCGACCGACCCGCTGCGGACCGGGGGGCACGCGTGCGGTGCGCGGCGGCGGGTGACGACCGGCAGCCGGGGCCGCTCAGCCGCGCAGCGCGAGGATCGCGGTGGCGATCTCGGGCCCCCGGTGCTCCTCGATGAAGTGACCGTTGGAGGGGAAGCGCTGCGTGTGCGGCGTCATCTGCGGCAGGGCGTCCTGCCACTGGGCGATGACCTCGTCCTTCCCGCACGCGTCCCACGAGCCGAACGCCCCGGCCGCCGGGATCTCCCGGCCGGCGGGACCCCACTCGCGGGGGACCGTGTCCTGGATGCGACGGTAGAAGGCGTGGTTGTCCTGCGCGCCGTGGGTCGGGTCCTCGTAGCGGTAGCCGTGGCCCCATCGCGGGGTCTGGCGGACGTGGCGCTTGGAGGCGGTCGCGTTCGCGCGACTGCGGAACTGCTCGGAGAAGACGGCGTCGGCCGACCCGGGCGCGTGGCGGCGCCGTGCGAAGCGGACGAGGTGGGACGTCAGCCCGCGCAGGAAGCGCACCGTCCCCTGCGGCTCGGCGTGGCCGACGACGTAGGAGGCGACGCCGCCCCACAGGCGGCCCGGGATGAGGAAGGGCGTCCAGCACCACGCGAGCCACGGGAACGGGAAGTTCTTGTAGGTGTACCCCTCGGACGGCATCGGGAAGACCGTCGTGTTGAGCGCGACGAGCGCGGTGACGCGGTCGGGCTCGTCGAGGAACGCACCGATGCCGATCGGCCCGCCCCAGTCGTGGATGACGAGCGTGACGTCGCGCAGGTCGAGGTGCTCAACGAGCTGGCGGAGGTTCGCGGCGTGGTGCATGTCGACCATCTCGAACGTCGCCTCGTCCGAGAGCCCGAAGCCGAGGTGGTCCATGGCGACGATCCGCAGCGGCCGACCGCTCTGCATGAGCGCGTCGCGGACGTGGCGGTACGTGTAGGAGCACTCGGGGTTGCCGTGCACGAAGAGGACGGTCTGCTCCGGCGTCCCCGAGCCGGTGACGTGGTCGTAGTAGAAGAGCGTGCGCCCGGCATCGGGCCCGTCGGTGAGGCGGAACCAGCGCTCGCTGCCGGGCGGCGCGTAGTCGTGCGGGACGTCCCGCAGCGGGGTCGACGTGACGATCTCGAAGCTCATGCCCCCACCGTATCCATGGAGGGGGGCCGCGACGCGCCCCCCCCGGACGCCGGTCGAGCCGTCAGCGCCGCCGGGCCCTCTTCGCCGCGCGACGCGAGCGGACCGCGTCGAAGACCCGCTTCAGCGCCAGCACCTTGAGCAGTCGAGCGATCATGCGGCCGGAGTACCCGGCGCGGGCACGCCCTAGTCGTCGGGAAGCGTTGCGGCGAGGACGGTGGGGGCCCGCTCCCGGTGCGCGTCGAGCTCCTCGACGAGCCGGTCGGTGTCCCGCGCCCGGAGCGCCGCGAGGAGGTGAGATGGCCCTCGTGCTCGAGGACGCGCAGGGCCTCACGCACCGGGGCGACGCTGAGGCCGGTCGCGGCCGCGAGGTCCTCCCGGCTGACGCGCTGGCCGGCTGCAGCTCGCGCGGATCGCCGTAGGCTCCCGCCATGTCCCTGCGCGCCTCCCTGGTCCTCCTGCTCTGCTGCGCGACGCTCGCCGCGTGCGGGGACGACGACGCCGGCAGCGCGGGGTCGACCGTCACGGTCCCGGCTCCCGCCGAGGTGCCCGACCGCGCGACATCGACCGCCGCGCCGCCCGAGGAGACGGCTCCCGACGCGACGACCGTGACGCCGCCCACGACCACCGAGGCACCCGCCGGTGACGGCGAGTGCGGGGAGGCGGCAGGGCTCCTCGTCCGCGTCGTCCTCGGTGACGTCGCCTGCGACGCCGCGCGTGAGGCGGTGAGCGCGTACGACCCCGCGGGGGAGAAGGTCCAGGAGGTCCCCGGGTTCACCTGCGAGGGCGGCGAGGCGGCGGTCCTGCCGCTCATCGTGACGTGCGTGTCCGCCGACGTTGAGGTCACGGGCAGCACGCCCGACGGCTGAGCCGAGCCCCGCGCCGCGTTACCGTGCCCACGATGAGCGCGACCGAGCAGCACGTCCGGATCGAGACGACGACGGCGTCCGCGCAGGACGCGAAGGGCCTCGCGCAGGAGCTCGTCAGCCGCCGGCTCGTCGCGTGCGCGCAGATCCTCGGGCCCATCCGGTCGGTCTATCGCTGGGAGGGGGCCGTGCACGACGACGAGGAGCACCTCCTCGTCCTCAAGACGCGGGCCGCGCTCGTCGACGACGTCAAGGCGGCCGTGGACGAGCTGCACCCCTACGACGTCCCCGAGCTGGTCGTCGTCGCCGTCACCGACGGCTCGCCCGCGTACCTGGACTGGATCGACGCGCAGACCTCGGGCGCCTGACGCCCCTTCTGTACGGACCTCCAGCCGGCCGGGTCACGCGGCGCGCTGGGCGCGCCCGATGGGCGTAGCGTCGCGCCGACCCCTCCCGAAGGAGCCCGCCGTGCGCCCGATCGAGCCGCTGACCCTCTACAACGCCCCCGACGAGGTCCGGGAGATGATGGAGCCCTGGAAGGACGGGCTGATCGTCATCGGCGGCGAGGAGAAGGACGGTCAGTTCACCGGCCTCCTCGCGCACCGTCCCGAGCTGATGGCGACCGTTCTCGCCCACTACGGCACGTTCCTCACGAGCGGCACCCTCTCCGTGCGGCTGAAGGAGCTCGTGCGCCTCGTCACCGCCGACGCGATCCGCTGCAGTTCGTACTGCGTGAACATCCGGCTCGCGACCGGCCTCGCGGCCGGGGTGACCGAGGAGGACATCGCCGCCGCCCGCTCGCTCGATGCGTCGAAGCTGCCCGCCGACGAGATCGCCGCGCTGCGCTACGCGGGCGACTTCGTCCGCAACCCGCGTGCGCTCGACGACAACTACGCCGAGCTGAAGGAGCACTTCAGCGACGAGCAGATCGTCGAGCTCGGCATCGCCTGTGCGACGTTCATGGGCTTCGGGAACATGGTCGTCGCCTTCGGGCTCGAGGCCGGCGTCGGACATCCGCTCGAGCGCGTGCCGGAGATCGTCGCGTAGGAGGTCGATGCCGGGCCCGGCGCCCGGCACGAGGGTGGCGCGGCCCCCCGTGCCGCGGACGACCGCCGGTGGTACGTTCGCGGGCATGATCGTGACGCTCTACGGCATGAAGCACTCCCACCCGGTGCTCGCGGCCCGGCTGATGCTGCGGCGCAAGGGGATCGAGGCGAACGTCCGTGACATCCTGCCCGGACTCCATCCCGTCGCAGTCCGGGCGGCCGGGTTCCCGGGGCGGACCGTGCCCGCGATGCGGCTGGGGGACCGTCGCGTGCAGGGCACGCTCGCGATCTCCCGCGCACTCGACGAGTCGTTCCCCGACCGGCCGCTGTTCCCGGCCGATCCGGCGCAGCGCCAGGCCGTCGAGGACGCCGAGCGGTGGTCCCACGACGAGCTGCAGCCGGTCGCGATGCGCGTGTTTCGCTGGGCGGGCGCCGTCGACAACGGCGTGAGGGCCTGGATGGCCAGCGAGGTCATGGGCTGGCCCGCGCCGTCGGCGTTCGGGTGGGGCTTCAAGCCGGTGATGGTCTACTACTCGCGGATCGTCGGGGCGGTGACCGACCAGGTCCGCGAGGACCTCGAGGGGCTCGCCGCGAAGCTCGACCGCGCCGACGAGCTCATCGAGGAGGGTGTCATCGGCGGGCCGGAGCTCAACGCCGCCGACTGCCAGGTGTTCGCGTCGCTGCGGCTGCTCGCCTCCCACGAGGAGCTCCGTCCCGTCCTCGAGACGTGGCGCTGCGGCCGTCACGCGCTGGAGGTCGTGCCCGACTTCCCGGTGCCCGCCCCCGGCGAGGCGCCCCGCGCACCGGTCCCTGCGGCGCTCCCCGCGGAGTGGGTGCCGAGGCCTCGTGCCGGTGAGCCCGCTCCCACGGCGGCGGGGTAGCGCGGACGCGCGACGCGTGGGCGGCGGCGAGCCGTCCGGCGTCCGCGGCGTGGCCGCGGGGCCCGCGCCGAGCGGGGGGCGCGGCGCATGAGGCGCTCGAGGATGTTCCGGGCTATCCGGACGGTTTCCGGGCACCCGGCGCGTCGCGGACGAGGAGCTC
>JBFIDS010000188.1:0-6715 GCA_041603715.1 Paraconexibacter sp.
AGGCCCGGGCGGCCTTCGCCGTGCCGCTGCGCACCGTCGGTCACCGGCGCCGCCGCCGCGCGGGCGGGCGGGCGGCCTCAGCCGTCGAAGCCGCAGGTGTAGGTGCCGGGGCTGAACCGCTCGTCCATCTCGCGCAGGTAGGTCAGCAGGTCCATCCCCAGCCCGCCGACGTTCCAGCTCTCCCCGGGCTCACCGAACATCCGCTCGGCGACCTCCTTCGGGATCGCCTCCCAGTACGTGGCGCTGCGGACCGACAGGTAGATGCGGTAGAGGTTGCGCTGGCCGTGGTTGACCCGCTCGAGCGAGGCCGCGTACTGGTCGGACGGCACCACGTTGAACGGTGACCTGGAGCCGACGCAGAAGAAATGGGCGAAGACGTCGCTGGGGAAGGCGGTCAGCCCGGCGTCCCACGTCTGGTACATCCGCGGGACGAGCGTGCTGTAGAACTCGCGGCCCATGCCGCGCACGACGACGTCGGTCAGCTCCTTGATGTCCGCGTCGGTCGTGGAGTACTCCTCCATCCCTTCCGGGCAGCCGCCGGGCCCGATCTTGCAGTGGTAGTTCCCGCCGACCTCGGCGAGCTTCTGCGGGTCGCTCACGATGACGTCGCCGAGCTGCTCGAACGCCGCGACCGTCGTCTGGGCCTTGTTCTGAAGCTTGGTCGCGAGCTCGTGGGCCTGGGCGCGGACGTCCTCGTTCTCCCGGCCCGCGGAGTCGCGCTCGATCGAGCGGCTGACCAGCTCGAAGGCGGCGGCCGACGCCTCGACCGCATGCGTGATCTTCTTGATGTTCTTGCCCGAGAGGAACGTGCTGATGCCCGGGGCGATCAGGTCGAGGAGCGTCGCGGCGAGCCCCAGCGAGCTGGCGATCACCTCGCGCTGCTCCTCTTCCTCCTCGAGCACCTCGTCGAGCTCGTCGCCCAGCGTGACCGCCTGCCCCCAGACGCGGTCGCCCGCCAGGAGATCGGGGCTGGAGAGCTGGTGGAGATAGATGCGGACCTTGGCGACGTGGCCGAGTTCGCCGACGAGCTGTGCCTTGGCGTCGTCGAACTGCTGCTGCGTCGGCGTGCACGTGAGCCCGGTGCCCACCACCGGCTTGAGAGCCGCGAGCGACAGGGCGGTCACGTCCCCCCGCAGCGCGAGGGCCAGGGTGTCGCCGTAGTCCCGGTAGCCCGAACGGATGTCGATGCCCTGCTCCAAGGCGGCGCCGATGCACGCGATCGCGTCGCCCTCGGGCGTGCCTGGCGGGTACTTCCAGTCCGTCGAGGTCGGGGTGATCATGAGCGTGCTGAGCCGCTCGGCGGGCGGGCCGATGCTGCTGACGTTGGCGGGCTCGATGAAGTTGCCGTTGTTGTCCGTCAGCAAGGCACCTCGCAGGCGCGCGGGGTTGCCCGCGCCGCCGGCCTCCCGGCCGCCTCCCTCGCCGGCGCCGCCCCAGCCGAGGAGGGTGTACTCGGCGCCGGGGGTCGACACGCTGCGCAGGAAGCCGTCCGTGGTGCCGCCGATCGAGGCGATGAGGTCGGTCAAGGCGTTCCACGAATCCGGGGGCCCGCCGATCAACGTGCCGGGATCCATGCCGGCCGTGTGCTGAGTGGAGAGGAGGATGACGCTGCCGTCATCGCGGAATCGCTGCAAGAGCGCCAGCAGGCCGCGCGTCCCGTCCTGGCTGGCCGTCGAGTCGTTGTCGATCGTCACGAACTCCGCGTGCCGGGGCGCGAGGGTCTCCGGGTGCCAGGCGGACACGAAGTACCCGCCGCGGCCGGCCGGCACGGTGCCGGAGACGACCGTTCCGTCGACGGTGTGCGCGACCGTGCACTGCGCGGGTGTGGCGGTGCAGGTCGTGCCCGGCCCGCGCGTGTCGAAGAGCGGGCGCTGTCCGCGGAGGAAGTGGTACCTCTCGTTCTGATCGGGGGTGAGGAAGCCGCGCAGCCAGCCGCGGCTCTGCACGCCCGACATGTCCGCCCGCCCTTTCCCCATCCCGGGGACGCCGATGACCGAATGCAGGTGGTTGTGCGGCGCGTCGGCGCCCCGCGGGCGACGCTGGTAGCCGATGGCGGGCAGGAACCCGAGCTCGTCCGCCCCCGCGCCCGCGGTCGGCAGCGAGCGGGCGATGATGATCGCCCCGGCGCCCTCGGCTTTGCCCGGGGCGAGCGCCGAGACCTCCGCCTGGGAGTCGACGATGACAGGCCGCTCCGCGGGGCCCGCGTCCGGGGCGCGGCACTCCCTTGCGGGCTGCCCCTCGAACCGGCAGAAGCCGTAGGTCCGCTGCCAGAGGATCTGCGAGGTGCTCCGGCTGACCGCGATGACGTGCCACTCCGCGTTCCAGGCGACGCCTCCCCCGGACCTCGCGTACTGCCCCGTCCCGTCGGCGGCGCTCAGGTACGGCGCCGGGTACGTCGCGTCGCCGAGGCCCATCGCGGGGCGGTCACCGACGTCGGACGGGAACGTGTCGACCCGGACCAGCGGGTCGTTCGGCCGAGCGTCCATGGTGACCTCGTCGTGCACGGCCGCGCGGCCGCTGCCCACCGTCACGCGGACGGTGTACCGGCCCGGCAGATCCGGCGTGAGCGCGGGCTGCAGCGGCGTCAGCGGCAGCGTCGCCTGGCGCACGGCGTGCGCCGGCTGCCGGCTGTCGAGCCGGGCCAGCCGACTCCCGGGCGGGGTGCGCGTGATCTCCAGGCGCGTCGCACGGGGGCGCCGACCACCCGGCGCTGCGCGGGTCTCGTGCGCGATCTCGGCGGGCGTTCCGACGGTCAGGAAGCGATGGCGGCCGGCCCCGACCAGATGGGCGGTGCGCCGCACGGTGAAGCGGACCGTCGCGCGACGCGTCCGGACGCCTCGGCGGGCCGTGACATGCAGGACATTGCGACCGTGCCGCAGGCCGTGGCTGAGCGACACCCGGAGGACCCGCCGGCCGCTCACGCCGAGCTTGAACTCCCGGCCGACCTGGCGGCCATTGAGCTTTGCCGAGAGGTCCCCGTGCTCGTCGCCGGCCCCCCGTACGACGATCTGCAGGGTGTTCCCCTTCACGACCACCCCGGGTGTCGGGCTCACGACGACACGCGGGGCGGCCGCGGTGGCCGAGGTCGTGCCGACCCCGACGACGAGCAGCACGACAAGCGTGACTCCCCTGACGATCATGGCCCGAACGTAGGCCGCGCATGGTCGCGCGACCATCCAATCCTGGACGTCGGGCCGCCGGATCGGACCGTTGCCGCGCTCGAGCCATCGGCGGTGCTCGCGCGCCGAGACCGCTGTGAAGCACTCGCGGGCGCCGTGGCGCCCGCGCGCCCATCAGTAGCTCTTCGGCAGCCCGAGTGAGTGCTCGGCGACGTAGTTGAGGATCATCTCGCGGCTCACCGGGGCGATCTTCGACAGGCGCGCCCCCCACCACATGTCCGTGAGGCCGTACTCCAGCGCGATGCCGTTGCCGCCGTGGGTCTGGATCGCCTGGTCGACGGCCTTCACGCCGACCTCGGCCGCCGCGTACTTGGCCATGTTCGAGGTCTCGCCCGCGCCCTTCCAGCCCGCGTCGTAGAGCGCGCACGCCTTGCGGGTCATGAGCTTCGCCATCTCGAGCTCGATCTTGATCTGGGCGAGCGGGTGCGAGAGGCCCTGGTGGCCGCCGATCGGCTGGCCCCACACCTCACGCTCGCGAGCGTAGTCGGCGGCCATCGTGAGGGCGCGGGCGGCGCCCCCGCAGCTGCCCGCCGCGGCCATGATCCGCTCCGGGTTCAGGCCGTCGAAGAGCGCGCCGAGCCCGCCGGTCGTCCCGCCGACGAGGCGGTCCTCGGGCAGCTCGACGTCGTCGAAGAAGAGCGTCCACTGCTTGTCGGGCAGGCGCAGCGCGGTCGGGATGTTCTCGCGGGTGAGGCCAGTCGCGTCGACGTCCATGACGAAGAGGAGCGGCATGCCCAGCTGGCCGTCGTCGAGCTCCTCGCGCGCGACGACGAGGATCGCGGTGGCGTGCTCGACCGCGGAGATGTAGGTCTTCTGCCCGCGCAGCCGCCACGTGCCGTCCGCCTGGCGCCTGGCGCGCGTCTTGATGTTGTGGGTGTTCGTGCCCGCGTCGGCCTCGGTGACGGCGAACGAGATCCGCTCGGTCCCCGCGCCGAGCCCGGGCAGCCAGCGGTCCTTCTGCCCGGGGGTCCCGTGGAGCGCGAGGATCGACCCGGCGATCGCGGGGGAGACGACGAGCAGGAGCTGCGTGCACCCCTGGATCGCGAGCTCCTCCTGGACGGCGGCGAGGCCGCTCATCCCCATCCCTCCCCCGCCGTACTCCTCCGGGAGGTTGACGCCGCAGTAGCCCTTCTCGGCGAGCGCGTCCCACATCTCGGTCGGCGGCACGCCCTCCTCGTGGCAGCGCAGCATGTACTTCGAGCCGCCGAAGCTCTGGGCGATCCCGGCGACCGCCTCGCGCAGCAGCGTCTCCTCCTGGGAGGGGACGAGCCGGATGACGGGCTCGTCGTGGGCGATCGGCGCGGGCGTGGCGGACGGCGTGGACACGTGACCTCCGGGGTCGGGCGGGTGGACGGCGAGACGCCGGATCGTGACGGAGCCGTCACCGCCGCGCAACGCCGCGGCGCGCGATCAGCCGGCCGCGATCTGCGCGAGCGAGGCCGCGGCGGCAGCGATCGCCGACACGCAGCACTCCACCGGCAGGCGGGTGGAGTCGATCGTCAGGTGGGAGAGGCGAACATCCGCGGGGTCCACGTCGTAGACGTGCCGGACGTACGTGTCGCGAGCGAGGTCCTCGGTCGCCTGACGCCAGCGCGCGGTCGGCTCGTCGATCTCTCGCGACCATCGCCTGCGCGATGCGCCGGTCACGCGGGCCGGTCATCCTCACGGGCAGGGCAGTTGCCGGCGATCCGATCGGCGAGGCCACGATCCATGAGCCGTTCGGCGAACGACACCCCGAGATGCTCCGCCAGCAGAGGAGCGACGCGGCTCCCGCCGGCGCCGTAGGCGGCCGAGATCGTCACGACGGGGGCGCGGAGCACACGGCGACCGCACAGCGATCGTCGGGTGCGGGCGGAGGGCCCTTGCGGGCGCGCCCTGTGGTCACCGGACACACCCTCCTGCCCGCGTTGTCGCAATCGACCAGTCCCTCGGAGCTCCCGCGCGGCGAGCATCGGCGAATGTCAGGAGAACTGGAAGGGCGCCGCGCGCTCGTCACCGGTGCCGCATCGGGCATCGGGCTGGCGATCGCGAAACGGCTTGCGGAAGCGGGCGCGCGCGTCGCGCTCAGTGATGTCGACGAGGCCGGCGCGGTCGCCCAGGCCGAGGCGATCGGGGGCGGGGCCATCGGCCTGCGCTGCGACGTGCGGTCCACCGAGGAGGTGAACGCCTCGACCGCCCAGGCCGCGGAGGCGATGGGCGGGATCGACATCCTCGTCAACAACGCCGGCGTCGAGGTCGGCGCGGCGGTGACGGAGCTCGGGGAGGACGACCTCACCCGGATGCTCGACATCAACGTCGTCGGCGTCCTGCGGTGCACCCAGGCGGCGATCCCCCACCTCGCCGCCTCCAAGGGCAACATCGTGAACATCGCGTCGGTCGCCGGGCTCGGCGGCGCGCCGCTGCTCTCGGGCTACTGCGCCTCGAAGGCGGGCGTCCTGCGGATGACCGAGACGTGGGCGATCGAGCTGCGCGACGCCGGCATCCGCGTCAACGCGGTCTGCCCGGCCTTCGTCGACACGCCGATGGTCGAGCGCCTCGTCCCGAAGGTCGAGGCCGTCACCGGCATGGAGTTCGCCGACATCGTCGCGATCAAGCAGGCGCGCTACGGGACGGTCGAGGAGGTCGCCGAGGTCGTTCTCTTCCTCGCCTCCGACGACGCGTCCTGGACGACCGGATCGCACATGGTCCTCGACGGCGGACTGCACGGGAGCCTTCTCTGATGAGCGCACGACTGGACGGAAAGATCGCGGTCATCACGGGTGCCGCCAAGGGCATCGGCCGCCGGATCGGCGAGGAGTACATCGCGGCAGGGGCGACGGTCGTCCTCTCCGACATCGACGGGGAGGCGGTCGCCGCCACCGCGCAGGAGATCGGGGCCGCGGGTGGGATCGCCTGCGACGTGCGGTCCGAGGCGGACGTGAAGGGGCTCATCGAGACGGTGGTCGCCGATCACGGCGCGCTGCACATCGCGGTGCCCAACGCGGGCGTCGGCCACGTGCAGCCGATCGCGACGATGTCGCTCGAGGACTGGCACCGCACGACGGCGGTCAACTTCGACGGCGTCTTCCTCACGATCCGCCACTCCGCGCCGGCGATCGCCGCGGCGGGCGGCGGGGCCGTGGTGACGATCGCCTCGGCGACGGCGACCGGCGGCTCGCCGCTCCTCGCGCCCTACGCGGCGTCGAAGGCGGGCATCGTCAACCTCACGCGGACCGCCGCGGTCGAGTTCCGCGACCACGGCGTGCGCTGCAACTCGATCCTGCCCGGGTTCATCGAGACGGACCTCGTCATGGATCGCAAGAAGGACTTCGAGGAGGGTCTCGGCCTCGAGGACTTCGACGCGGTGATCCTGCAGAAGCAGGGTCGTTACGGCACGACCGAGGACGTCGCGAAGCTCGCGCTGTGGCTCGCGTCGGACCGCTCGAGCTGGTGCACCGGCGGGGCCTACGGCCTCGACGGCGGCCTCACAGCATCGCTGCTGTAGGAGCGCGACCGACGGCGATCGCCGTCTCCGCCGCCTCCCGCGCCGCCCGCAG
>JBFIDS010000189.1:0-6710 GCA_041603715.1 Paraconexibacter sp.
GAGCGTGCCGGCCATCAGTCCATGCCCAGTGGGCCGTGCGTCTCGCCCGCCAGGAACTGCTTGATGAACGGGTTCTGCGAGGCGAACATGTCGCTGGCCTCGCCCGCCTCGACGATCCGCCCCTTCCAGATCACGGCGAGGTACTCGCCCACGCGCCGCGCGGCAGCGAGGTTGTGCGTGATGACGACGTAGGACCCTCCCTGCTGCGCGTGGATCTCCTGAATGAGCTCGCACAGCAGTGCGGTGCGGATCGGGTCCAGGCCCGAGTCGGGCTCGTCGAAGAGCATCAGCTCGGGCTCGAGCACCAGAGCGCGCGCGAAGCCGGCCCGCTTGCGCATCCCGCCGGACAGCTGGCTCGGCAGCCGGTCGCCCGTGTCGCCCAGCCCGACCTGGCGCAACCGCAACGACACGTGGTCGGCGATCTCGTCCTCGGTCAGGTCGGTGTGCTGGCGCAGCGGCAGCGCGACGTTGTCGAAGACCGTCATCGAGCCCAGCAGCGCGCCGTCCTGGAAGCACACGCCGAAGTTCGTGCGAAGCGCCAGCAGCTCGGACTGACGCATGCCGGGCACCGATCGCCCCTGGACGAGCACGTCGCCGCGGTCGGGGAACGTCAGGCCCATCAGGTGTTTGACGAGGACGGATTTTCCCGTGCCCGAGGGGCCGAGCAGCACTGAGACGGCGCCCTCGGGGAAGCCGACGTCCACCCCCGCGAGCACCTTGGCCGCACCGAAGGACTTGTGGACGTCGCGACACTCGATGGCCCAGTCGTGAAGCACGCAAGGACTGTCGCAACGCGGTACACCGCCGGTCCGGGAGCCGCGCATGAAGTTGGCGACCGAAGCTTGGTGACGGTGCACAACGCTCGCGACCCGTCCTTCGTGGGCATAGGGTTGGCGCGTGGGCGACAAGACCACCACGACGGGCAGGGTCGACGCACTGCTGGCCGCACTCTCGCAGCGCCAAGCGCGGCTCGTCGACGCTTACATGCGCGAGCTGGTGCCCGGCTACACCCGCGCGCTGGAACCCCGGCTCGGCGACATGCGCAATGCTGCCCAGCAGACGATGTCGGTCATCCTCGCCGCGCTCCTCGAGCGGCGCGAGCTCCAGGCACAGGACGTCGACTACATCCGTCCCTACTTCCGCCACGCGCTGCTACGTGGCGCCACGCAGCCCGAGCTCGTGCGCAGCGCACGCACCTGGCACCGGGTGATCACGCGCTCGCTCGACGACCTGGCAGAAGGGGAGCCGGTCGCGCATGAGCTCTCACCGCTGCTGCTGCAGTACATCGACATGATGGGCGACGCCGCGGTGGTGGCCGTCCAGGAGATCGCTCAGGCCCAGAGCCTGACCGGGCGCGAGAGTCGCCGCGCGCTGGTCCGGGACCTGCTCGCCCGCGCGCCGCTCTCAGGCGAGGCGATGGCGCTGGCGCGGGCGTGCGGGCTCGACGACGCACGGGCCTACGTCGTGGTCTCCGCCCGTACCGCCCACGATCCGCTGGACGATGCGGCGCTCGCGGTCGCCGCGGTCGCGCTGGCCCGCGCCGGGCGCGACGCCGTCGAGCCTCTGTTCGCGCTCTGCGACGACGAGCTCGTCGTCGTCCGGCCCGTCGGCGACGGGGACCTACGGCCGTACATCGAGCGGCTCGAGACAGCGCGGGCGGCCCTGGCCTCCGAAGGGACCGGGCTCGCGGTCGGTGTGAGCGCTCGCCGCACGGGACTGGACGGCGCCCGCGCGGCCCACGACGAGGCGGTGCTCGCTCGCGAGAAGGCCTCAGCCTCTCCCAGCGGCGTCATGGCGCTCCCACTCCTCGGGCCGCTGGACTACCTGTTCCTGCGGGGCGGCGACGAGACCGCATGGAGCCTCGTTCCGTCTGCGATCCGTGCGTTCATCGACACCGACCTCGACCACGCCGGCCTGCTGGTCGAGACGCTGATGGCCTACGTCGAGTGCTCCTTGAACGTCAAAGCGGCAGCTGAGCAGCTGCACGTGCACGCCAACACGGCGCATTACCGCCTGGCGAAGATCCAGACGCAGACCGGTCGGGACCTCCGCCGCCTCGACGACCTGCAGGAGCTCGTCGTCGCGGTGCGCCTCGCGCACCATCGGCGCGGGCTCGACGGCTGACCGCAGGTCGCCGCCGCGCCCGGCGCGGCCCGTCCCGTCGAGGGTGCTTCTCGTTCATCCGCACCGCAGGCTGAGCTCCCCTGTGCACGGCCAACGACGAGTCGGCCGCAGGACCGTGCACCGAGACCTACCGGCGAACCCGGGCGGATGGGCACGATCCGCAGACCATGAGGCAGCTCTCCCCCACCGACGCGGCCTGGCTGCTGATGGAGTCACGCGACACCCCGATGCACGTCGGCGGCCTCTACGAGTTCGACCTGCCGGATGGTGCTTCGCCGACCTTCCTGCGTGATCGGATCGCGTCGTGGATGCAGCAGCGCGCCGTCCCCGCACCGTGGAACCTCCGGCTCTCCTCGGCGCCGCTCGTCGGTGCGCGGCTGCCCGTCATGTCCACGGTCCGCGACGTCGACCTCGGCTACCACGTGCGGCACCTCGCGCTCCCGCAGCCCGGCGGCCAGCGCGAACTCGGCATCCTGGTCTCCCGGCTGCACAGCCATCAGCTCGACCTGCGCCGCCCACTGTGGGAGGCGCACTTCATCGAGGGCCTCGAGGACGGCCGCTTCGCGATGTACATGAAGCTCCACCATGCCCTCATCGACGGCATGAGCGGCGTGCGCCTGACGCTGGACTCCCTGAGCCGCGACCCGGCCGGCGAGGCGACCCCGTTCTGGCTGGTACCAAAGCCTTACGCGCCGTCCCAGAGCGGCGACGGTCGCGAGCTGCTGCGCGGGATGCGCGACCTCGTGGACACCGCGACCGGGCTGGGGCGCGCTGCGGCCGACCTGGCCCTGGCGGCCTTCGACTCGCGGCCACTGAGCGCGCCCTACCGCTCGCCGGACAGCGTGCTGCACGCGCGCCTCACGGGCCAGCGGCGTTTCGCGACGCAGCAGTACGAGCTCGGCCGCGTCCGCGAACTCGCCCGAGCCGCGGGCTCCACGGTCAACGACGTGGTCCTCTGGCTCTGCGGGACCGCGCTGCGTCGCTACCTGGACGAGCAGGGCCTGCTCCCCGATCGCCCGCTCACGGCCGTTGTCCCGGTGAGCCTGCGCCCACCTGACGACCGCCGCGCCGGCAACGCGATCGCCTCCATCGTGTCCGAGCTCGGCACCGACGTCGCCGACCCCTGGGAGCGACTGATGGCGATCCGGGCATCGACCGCCGCCGGCAAGCGACACCTCGACCAGCTGCCGGAATCCGCGCTGGGCCTGTACCTCGTGTTCGTCAACGGCCCGTACTTCGCCGGCCTCTCGCTCGGTCTGGCCGATCGCGCACCCGTCCCGGCGAGCATCGCGGTCTCCAACCTCCCCGGGCCCCCTGAGCCGCTGTACCTCGACGCTGCGCGCCTGACCGCGATCTACCCGATCTCTCTCCTGGCGCACGGCACCGCCCTGAACATCACCTGCGTCAGCTACGACGGCACCCTGAACTTCGGCTTCACCGGAGCGCGCGACGCCCTCCCCCACCTCCAGCGGCTGGCCGTCTTCACCGGCGCGGCGCTCGACGAGCTCGACGCGCTCGTCAGGGCCCGGGCATGACCGGCGCGGACGCGGCCCTCGCATCGCCCGGCGACCTCGCGCTCCGAGCGCGCGTGGCGTATCACGCAGCCGTCGCCGGCGACTACGTCCTGCGGACGGCCCTGGCCACCGCGCTCAGCTCATCACTGGTCCCTGCCGCGCTGGGACCGCAAGGGCGCCGGGAGCGGACCCTGCTCGGGTTCTACGCCGAACTCGCCGAAGCACGCGATCCCAGGACCGTCTTCCACGACCCCGAGCACGTCGAGGTCCTGACGGCCACTGGCCGCGGGCCGGGCGTCCCGGGCGGACGGGTCGAGGTGCTGAGGTTCGCCAGCCCGTATGTCGCACTCAACCCGGACCTGCGCCGCGAGTACGCCGCGCACGTCAACAACGCGACGGCGCGGGCCCAGCACTGGCTTCACGAATCCGGCCGCCGGCCGACGCTGTGCGTGATCCACGGCTTCGGCGCCTCGCCCGCGTGGTTCAACACCGCATTCTTCTCTCTGAGGAGTTTCTTCGCCGAGGGCTGGGACGTCGTCCTGTTCACGCTGCCCTTCCACGGCTCGCGCCGTGGTGCCCGCCGCACGCTGAACGGCCTCGAGCTGTTCAGCCACGGTATGGCGAGCTTCACCGAGGGCGTCATCCACGCCATCCATGACCTCCGCGCACTGCTGGATCACCTCGAGCGCCAGGGAGTCCCGGCCGTCGGAGTCACCGGCCTGTCGCTGGGCGGCTATACGAGCGCGCTGCTGGCTGCGGTCGAGCCCAGACTGGCATTCGCCGTCCCCAACGCCCCGGTGACCCACGTGCCGCCGCTGCTGGACAGCTGGTTCCCCGCGAACCTCACCGGTGCCGTCCTGCGGTCCGTGACCGGCGTTCCCCACGACCTGCTGCAACGCACCCTCGCGTTGACCAGCCCGCTGAGCTATCCGGCCGCGCTGCCGAACGATCGGCTGATGATCGTCGCCGGCCTCGGAGACCGACTCGCGCCACCCGAGCAGAGCCTGCTCTTGTGGGAGCACTGGGGGCGCCCGGAACTGCACTGGTTCGTGGGCAGCCACGTGCTGCATTTCGGCCGCGGCTCCTACCTGCGCGCGATGCGCGAACTGATGCACCGCGCGTCTGCTGCATCGTGACAGCCGAAGTCCCGCGAGAAATTGGACCCTAATTGGACCCCGCGGTTCGGCTGCGAACGATCTTCAGAACGCAGAAAAGCCCTCCGTAGAGGGCTCTCCGCTGCATCGGGGAGACAGGATTTGAACCTGCGACCGCCCGGCCCCCAGCCGGGTGCGCTACCAGACTGCGCCACTCCCCGTGACGGGGACAGACTAGCGGTCGTGGGGCCTGCGGCGTCCTGCGGCGGACGGCCCGGCCCCGGGGACCTGGGTGGGCGCGCGGGGGCTCAACGGTTCACATCGGGTCCACGGGGTAGCCGGGGACCATGGGGGCCAGCTGGTCGCTCTCGCTGAGCATCGTCGTCTTCCCGCTCGCCGCGCTCGTGATCGGCGTGTCGGGCTTCCGGCTCGTGCGCGTGCTCGACGCTCTCGCCGACCGGACGGGGCTCGGGGAGGCGTTCCTCGGCATGACGCTCCTCGGCCTGATCACCTCGCTGTCCGGTCTCGTCCTCTCCGTGTCGGCCGCGCTCGACGAGCTGCCCGAGCTCGCCGTGAGCAACACGGTCGGCGGCATCGCGGTGCAGACGGCGTTCCTCGTCCTCGCCGACGTCGGGTACCGGCGGGCGAACCTCGAACACGCGGCCGCGTCGCTTCCCAACCTCGTGTCGGCCGCGACGCTCGTGATGCTCCTCGGCCTCGCGCTCGCCGCCGCGTTCGGCCCGGAGAACACGATCCTCGACGTCCATCCCGTGTCCCTCATCCTCATCGCGGGTTATCTCGGCGGGCTGCGGCTCATGCGCCAGGTGCGTGAACGGCCGTGGTGGCACGCCGCGCCGAGCGACGAGACCCGGGAGGACGTCCCCGACGACGACGTCGCTGCGGAGATCAGCTCGCTGCCCCGAGCCGGCGCGGAGATCCTCGTGCTTGCGGTGCTCACGGGGTTCGCGGGCTGGGCGCTCGCGCGCGCCGGTTCGACCCTCGCCGCCGAGACGACCCTCTCCGCCACGCTCGTGGGAGCGCTGTTCACGGCGACGGTGACATCGCTTCCCGAGCTCGTCACGACGATCGCCGCGGTGCGACGCGGGGCGCTCACGCTCGCGGTCGGAGGCATCGTGGGCGGAAACTCGCTCGACGTGCTCGCCCTGTCCGCCGCGGACGTCGCCTACCGACCCGGGTCGCTCTACCACGCGATCGACGACGCGCAGCTTCTCGTCATCGCGGTGACGATCGCCATGACCGCGGTCCTCCTCCTCGGCCTGCTCGCCCGGCAGCGGCGCGCGGTCCTCGGGGTGGGGACGGAGGGAGTCGTCATCGCGCTGCTCTACGTCGGGATGGTCGCGCTCGTCGCGACCGACTGACCGTCGTGCTCTGGCGACAGGGCTATCGTCGGCGACGAGCGTCCCGTCGGAGGTCATCGCGGGTGCCTCCCGGATCGTGGGCCCGAGGTCCTCCTCGTCGGGGCTCACCGACCGTGACGGTCGCCGACCTCCTCCGCGGCCTGCGGATCGTGCGCCGCGACCGCGAAGGGTGCCGCACGCTCACGCGACCGGCTCGGGCTCCTCATCGGGACGCGCGGCCTCGCGCTCGGTCTCATCGGGCGTGGGCTCCCACCGGGTCCTGCGCAGGCTGAACGCGACCAGCGGCTGGCGGCGTCCGCGAAGAGTGAGCGCGCCGACCGGGACCAGGTCGTCGGACCACGCGTCACCGAGGCGCTCACGCGTCACGACGCTGAGGAGCAGCTGATACGGCTGGTCCTTCGTGAGCCCCTCGAGCCGCGACGCCGTGTTGATCGCATCTCCGATCGCCGTGTACTCGAGGCGCTCGGCGGCGCCGACGTTGCCGAGCATCGCCGGGCCGCTGTGGATCCCGATGCCGAGCCGGAACGGCGCCTCCCCCGTCGCGGCCCGTCGTCGGTTGAGCGCCGCGGTGCGCTCGAGGACGTCGAGGGCGCCCTCGA
>JBFIDS010000190.1:0-6676 GCA_041603715.1 Paraconexibacter sp.
CAGGCGCAGAGATGACCGCCCTCGACGAGCAGCGGCGCGGCGTACTCCACGAGGACGGAGAGCGGGGCCAGAGCGCGGGCCGTGACGAGGTCGTGGACGCCGATGCCCTCGGCCCAGTCCTCGGCGCGGGCGTGCAGGGCGCGGGCGTTCGTCAGGCCCATCGCCGAGGCGGCGCCGTCGATGAACTCGCACTTCTTCCCCACGCTCTCGACGAGGACGACGTCGGCCTCGGGAAGGGCGAGGGCGAGGGCGAGGCCGGGGAGACCGGCGCCCGCCCCGATGTCGGCGATCCGCCGGGCGCCGCGGACCTCGGGGACGTCGAGCGCGACGAGCGAGTCCGCGAGGTGCACGTCGACGGCCCGCACCGGGTCCGTGATCGTCGTCGGGGCGGTCGGATCCGCCGAGATGCGCTCGAGAAGGGCATCGAGACGTGCGGCCGAGCGGGGCGGGAGATCGTGGAGCTCAGCGAGAGCGTCGAGGCGGGGGAGCGCGAGGGTCACGTCCCCACGGTAGGGACGTTTCACGTGGAACGCACTCCAGGGCGGCGCCCGGAGGCGCCGGGTCGGCGTTTCACGTGGAACGTTCGACGTGAAACGTCCCGGCGCGGTGTCAGGCTGGCGCTGTCCCCAGCGGGGCGACGACGAGGTGACGGGCCGGCTCCTGGCCCTCGCGGTGCGTCTCGACGTCCCCGCGCTCGGCGAGGTAGTTGTGGACGATCTTGCGCTCGCTCGCCGTCATGGCGTCGAGCGCGACCGGCCGGTCGTTGCTCACCGCGTCGTCGGCCGCCTCGTCGGCCTGACGCTCGAGCGCCTCCCGCCGCCGCGCGCGGTACCCCTCGGCGTCGACGACCACGCGGCGCGGCGCGTCCTTGAGCGCCGCGAGGGTGCGGTGCGCGAGGTGCTGCACGGCGTCGACCGTCTGGCCGTGGCGGCCGATGAAGAGGCCGAGATCCTCGCCGTGGAGGGTCCCGACGAGCGTCTCGCCATCCTCCTCGACGGAGATCTCCACCGTCGCCTCGAGGTCGAGCGCGGCGACGATCTCCTCGAGCAGCTCGAGGAGTGCGTCCTTCTCCTCCTGGTCGGGCGCGCTCATCGACGCCGCCCCGAGCGCTTCTTCTTCTTGCGCGGAGGGGGCGGCGGTGCCGCCGTGCCCCCGGTCGCCGCGGCGCCGGCCACTGCCGGCTTGCCGCCGCCGCCCTTCCCCTTGCGCGCCCGCATCGCCTCGATCTCCTCGTTGGCCTCCTTCATCGCCGTCTTCATGTCGGGCGGCGGGCCGAGAAGACGCCGGACGATGAACTGCTGACCGATCGTCCACACGTTCGTGGTGATCCAGTAGACGATGAGGCCGGCGGGGAACCGGATGATGAAGATGACGAAGACGAACGGCAGCGCGAGCAGGATGAGGCGCTGGTTGCGGTCCGCCGAGACCGACATCAAGAGGCTCGAGACGAGCTGGGACCCGATGTAGAGCAGGATCAGGGCGATGAGCACCCCGCCCGTCGCGCTGTCGGTGATGTCGGGGATGAAGAGGAACTCCGCCGCGGGGGTGCCGCACGGCTCGTCGCGGTCGAAGCCCGGGACGTCACCGCAGATCTCGACGCGGAGGTCGTCCTGCAGCATGTAGAAGAGCGCGAGGAAGACGGGGAGCTGCAGGAGGATCGGAAGACAGGACCCGAACGGGTTGACCTTGTTCTCCGAGTAGAACTTCATCATCTCCTGGTTGAGGCGCTGCTTGTCGTCCTTGTAGCGCTCCTGGAGCTTCTTGATCTCCGGGGTGAGCACCTGCAGGCTGCGCATCGACTTGAACTGCTTGATCGTGAGCGGCAGGAGGAGCGCCCGGATCAGCATCGTCAGGGCGACGATCGAGAAGCCCCAACCGAATCCGACGGTGTCGTGGAAGAACTTGAGGACCGCTTCGAACGGATCGATGAGCGGCTGGAGGACGTTCGCCAGGGGCAAGGGGGGCATCAGCTCAACTGGAGGGATCGGGGGAGCTCGAACCGCGGTCCCGGAAGAGCCGCTGCGCCTCGACGGGATCGTGTCCGCCGTGACTCCACGGGTTGCAGCGCAAGACACGCCAACCCGCGAGGACGAGCCCCCGCAGTATGCCGTACCGCCCGATGGCCTGCTCCGCGTACGCCGAGCAGCTGGGCTCGTACTTGCACCGGCGTGGGAGCGCCGGCGACAGGACCCGGCGATAGGCGCGGATCGGGGCCGTCGCGGCCCTGCGCGCCCACGTCATCAGCCGGTGGGCGACGACGCGGCCTTGCCGATCAACTCGGCGAGCTCCCGCTGGACGCCCTCGAGTCCCTCGCGCTGGGCGAGCTCGCGGGCCTCGGGACGCGCGACCACGACGACGTCCTGGCCGGGCGGCAGGACCGACGCCTCGGCGGCGAAGGCCTCGCGCACGAGGCGCTTGACGAGGTTGCGGTCGACCGCTCCCCCCACCTTCCGCGAGACCGAGAGCCCGAGGCGCGGGCCGCCGTCGAGCGGCACCTCGGCGCCCGCGGCCGGCATCTCGCCGCGCGGGAAGGTGTAGAGGACGAGGTGACGGCCGCCGTGGGAGCGGCCGTTGCGGAAGACGCGGTCGAACTCCGCCGACCGGGACAGCCGGCCCTTCTTCGGGCGACGCCCTCGGGGTCGGCGCAGGTCGGTCACCGCGTCAGACGGTGAGGCGCTTGCGGCCCTTGTCGCGGCGACGCTTGAGCGTGATCCGCCCGGCGCGGGTGCTCATCCGCTCCCGGAATCCGTGGGTACGAGCGCGCTTGCGCTTCTTGGGCTGGTAGGTCCGCTTCATGAAAGGCTCCGCGCTGAAGGGTCGAACGGCGGGCCGCGGATGGTAGCGCGACCGGCCGAGCCAGGGTCAGCGGGGGTTCTGCACAGACCTGTGCACAGGCCTGCACAGGGGTGTGCAACCGTTTTCGCCGCGATTTGCGGGCTCCCTTCCCGGGCGGCCCACGAGGCATCAGATCGGCGACGCGGCCTCTGGTATCTTCGCCGCCTCGCTCGTCGGTCGCCTCGTGCCTCGTGACCGTCCGAGCTCCTCCGGTTCCACCTGTTCGGGCGCCCTCGCCGGGCCCCTCGACCTCCGCTGCCCATGCTGCTGCCGCCGTACCCCGCCGTGCCCGACGACCTCGACGACATCTGGGACCACCTTCGCCAGGAGCTCCGGCTCGCGGTTCCCGAGAGCACGTACGAGATCTGGCTCGCGCCCCTCTCCCCCGTGCTCTGCGAGAACGGCGAGTTCGTCGTCAGCGCGCCCGCCGGCATCCGCTCCGTCGTCGCCAGGCGCTTCGGGCGCCTGCTCGACGCGACAGCCGCCGCCGTCCTCGGACCCGGGACGACCGTGACGGTCGACAGCGCGCACGGCGACGGGACGAACGGGCGATCCTCGTCCGGCCACGCGCGCGGCGGTCGGACCGCGCACACCGCCGCACGCGAGGCGACGACGACGGCCCGCGGCCCGCGCCGCTGGGACGCCGGCCAGCCCACCGACGCCGTCCGCCGGGACTCGCCGCTCGCGGCGGGTCCGCCCACGACGCCGCTCAACCCGAAGCTCACCTTCGACCAGTTCGTCATCGGGGACGCGAACCGCTTCGCGCACGCCGCCGCGCTCGCGGTTGCGGAGATGCCGGGCCAGACCTACAACCCGCTGTTCCTGTACGGGCCTCCGGGCGTCGGCAAGACCCATCTTCTCCACGCGATCGGCAACTACGTCGAGCGCTACGGCGACCGGCTGACGGTCCGCTACGCGACGGCCGAGCACTTCACGAACGCCTTCCTCGCGGCCATCCACGGCGGGGACGTCGAGGCCTTCAAGGACGAGTACCGCCAGTCGGACGTCCTCCTCATCGACGACGTGCAGTTCCTCGAGTCCAAGGCGAAGACCGAGGAGGAGTTCTTCCACACCTTCAACGCGCTCTACGACACGGGGAGCCAGCTCGTCCTCACGAGCGACCGGACCCCGAGGGACCTCGACGCGCTCCACGACCGCCTCCGCGAGCGCTTCGAGGCCGGCCTCGTCTCCGACGTCTCCGCGCCCGACCGGGCGACCCGCCTCGGCGTGCTGCGCAAGCGCGTCCACCACGACGGCGTCGAGCTCGCCGAGGCCGAGGCCCTCGACGTCATCGCCGACCGGATCACGACGAACGTCCGCGCTCTCGAGGGGGCGCTCATCCGCGTCGTCGCCTTCGCCTCGCTCGAGCGCCGTCCGATCACCGCCGAGCTCGCCGGCCGGGTCCTCGACACTCTCTACCCGCGCGAGCGCCGTGCCGCCCCGATCGACGTCGCCCAGATCCAGGACCTCGTCTGCGAGGCGTTCTCCCTCACGCGGGAGGAGCTCCTCGGTGACAGTCGCGCCGCGCGCGTGAGCTGGCCACGGCAGCTCGCCATGTACCTCGCCCGCGAGCACACGTCCCAGACGCTGCCGGCCATCGGGCGCGCCTTCGGGGGCAAGAACCACACGACCGTCATGTACGCCGTGCGGCGGACCGGGGAGCGACTGGCGTCCGATCCCGAGGCGAGCGACACCGTCGCGGACCTCACCCGCCGCCTCACCGCCGGTGATGACGACCGGGACGACTGACAGACTTCGCACGTCGTGCGCACGCCCGTTGTGCGCATCACACCCGCACTTTGCGGCCTTGGCGGCAGGTTCTCCACCGTTGCACAGGCCTGATGACTCCGATCAGTGTTAAGAGGTCTTCATCGTGAAGGTCACAACCACAAGCCGTGAGCTGCTCGCGCAGCTGCAGACCGTCTCTCGGGTCGCGTCGACGCGCAGCGCCGTCCAGGCGCTCTCCGGTGTCCAGCTCGCCGCGACAGAGAACGCCGTCGAGCTGCGTGCCACGGACATGGAGGTCTCCCTCCGCGTGCCGCTCCCGGCGACCGTGGAGCGCGAGGGGACGGTCGTCCTCCCCGGTCGACTCCTTCTCGATGTCGCGCGCCAACTCGCAGACGGCAGCGTCGTCCTCGAGTTCCGGCCCAGTGAGCAGGACGTCGAGGTCGTGTGCGGCCCCGCCCGCTTCCACATCCGGGTGCTGCGCTCCGAGGACTTCCCCCCGCTGCCCGAGCGTGTCTCGGCGACCGCGGACCGCGTCGTCGAGATGCCCGCCGAGGCGTTCATCGGGACCATCGCCAAAGTTGCGCGGTCGGCGTCCCGCGACGAGACCCGGCCGATCCTCACCGGGATCCTCGTGTCGGCGACCGGGTCCGAGCTGCGGATGGTCGCGACGGACTCCTACCGGCTGAGCGTGAAGGAGACGGCGCTCGAGTCGCCCGTCGCCGAGGGCTTCGAGGCCAACGTCCCTGCGCGTGCCCTGCAGGAGCTCGAGCGCATCGCGCAGGGCGCGGAGGCCGAGGCGATCCGGATCGGCCTGCGCGAGAACCAGGTCGTCTTCGAGGTCGGGGACGTCGTGCTGTCGTCGCGGCTCATCGAAGGTCAGTTCCCGAACTATCGCCAGCTGCTCCCCGAGACCTACGAGCACGAGCTCCTCATCCCTGGGGACGAGCTGACCGGCGTCGTGCGCCGCATCAGCCTGATGGCGCAGAAGAACGCGCCACTGAGGCTCGCGTTCGCCGAGGGCGAGCTCACGGTGTCCGCGCAGACGCCCGACGTCGGCGAGGCGAGCGAGCCCCTCCCCGTGCCGTTCTCCGGCGAGCCGTTCGAGATCGGGTTCAACCCGGACTTCCTCCGGGACGGGCTCGAGAGCGTCGAGACCGGCGACGTCCTCCTCAAGCTCATCAGCCCGCTCCGCCCGGGGCTGATCGAGTCGGGCGATGGCAGCGGGTTCCTCTACCTCATCATGCCGATCCGCCTCAACGTCTAAGGCGGCGGTCGGTGCGCGTCACGGCCCTGCGGCTGCGCGACTTTCGCACCTACGAGTCGGCTGATGTCCGGATCGGCGCGGGACTGACCGTGGTGCACGGACGCAACGGGGTGGGGAAGACGAACCTCGTCGAGGGCCTGTACTTCGGGTGCACGGCGCGGTCGTGTCGCACGTCGAACGAGCGGGAGTGCGTGCGCTTCGACAGCTCGACGCTGCGGGTCGAGGTCGACACCGTCGATGATTGCGGCGACACGCACGCGATGTCGGTCGGGTTCTCGCCGGGCGAGCCGAAGCGGATCCGGGTCGACGACGCGACGGTCGAGCGCCTCGTCGATCACCCGGTCCGGCCGCTCGTGAGCGTGTTCCTGCCGGATCGCCTCGAGCTCGTGAAGGGCCCGCCGGCGCTGCGGCGCGCGCACCTCGATCAGGTCGTCACCGCGTTGTGGCCTGCCCGCACGGCGACGCGGCGTGGCTACCGGCAGGCGCTCGGCCAGCGCAACGCGCTCCTCGGACGGGTGCGTGCCGGGCACGTCGGGCGCGCGGCGCTCGCCTCGTGGGACCTCGAGCTCGCGCGGCACGGGATCGCCCTGCGCGACGATCGCGCGGCGACGATCGAGCTCCTGCGTCCCGGGTTCACCGCGCTCGCGAAGGAGCTCGGCCTCGTGGGGACCGCCGAGCTGCGCTACCGGCCGCGGACGACCGCGCAGACGCCCGAGGAGCTCGCGGCGGAGCTCGCGGAGCGCCTCGACGGGGATCTCGAGCGTGGTTTCACCGGGCACGGTCCGCACCGCGACGACGTCGCGTTCCTCCGCGACGGCCGCGAGCTGCGGGTCTACGGGTCTCAGGGCG
>JBFIDS010000191.1:0-6673 GCA_041603715.1 Paraconexibacter sp.
CCGACCGGGATCTCGGCGACGACCCGGGCGGGGCGCGGGGAGAGGACGAGGACGCGGTCGGCGAGGACGGCGGCCTCCTCGACGTCGTGGGTGACGAACAGGACCGTCCGCGGCTCGCTCACGAGCGCGGCGGCGAGCCAGCGTCCGAGCTCCTCGCGCGTGAGGGCGTCGAGGGAGGCGAAGGGCTCGTCGAGGCACAGGACGGGACGCCCGCTGAGGAGCGTTCGCAGGAACGCGACGCGCTGGCGCATCCCGCCCGACAGCTCGTCGGGCCGCGCCTCCTCGAAGCCGCCGAGCCCGAAGCGCTCGAAGAGCGGGCGCGCGGAGTCGCGCGCCGACTCCCGGCTGCTCCCGGCGAGGCGCGGCGCGAGCGCGGCGTTGTCGAGCGCGGTGAGCCACGGCAGGAGGAGGTCGCGCTGGGGCATGAGGACGGCCGGAGGCGCGCTCACCGTCCCGGTGTCGGGTACGAGCAGTCCGCAGACGAGATCGAGCAGCGTCGACTTGCCGCAGCCCGAGGGTCCGACGAGCGCGACGACCTCCCCCGCGGAGGCGTGCAGCGTGAGCCCCTCCACGGCCGCGACGGGGGCGCCGCGCCGCGGGCGATGGGCGTAGGCGACGGCGTCGAGCCACACCGCGCTCGCGGTCTGCGCCGTCGCTGGCGGGGGCGGGCCTGGTACCACGCTGCCGGTCGTGCTCGTCATCGCTCCCTTCGCGGGCATTACCCCACAGGTTCAAAGGGTCGGCGCCGGATCACTTGGCGCTCTCTCAGCCCGCGTCCGCGAGCCCCCCTGGTCGTTGCCGTTCGACCAGCCTACCCGAGGGGTCCATGTCGCGTGGCACGAGGGCGGCTGGAGGATGCGCCAACGCGGTCGACCCCACCCCGGACCGCGCCCGAACCCCGGGGCTAGGGTCGGCCACCCGACGAAAACTCCGATTGGAACGCATGGGACTCTTGGACGGACAGGTCGCGCTCATCACCGGACTCGCCCGCGGGCAGGGGCGCACGCACGCGCTCGCACTCGCCCGGGAGGGCGCCGACATCATCGGGTGCGACCTCGTGGCCGACATGCCGGCCGTCCCGTACGCCCTCGCCGGGAGCGACGATCTCGAAGAGACGCGCCGGCTCGTCGAGGAGACCGGTCGCCGGTGCGTCGCGGTTCACGCCGACACCCGCGACGCGGACGCGATGATCGACCTCGCCGGCCGTGCCGTCGACGAGCTGGGCCGGCTCGCCATCGTGATCCCCAATGCCGGGATCTGGGCGGCGGCGCCGCTTGCCGAGATGACCGACGAGCAGTGGGCGACCGTCGTCGACACGAACCTCACCGGGGTCTTCAACACCGTGCGTGCGGCCGTCCGCCCGATGATCGACCAGGGATCCGGGCGCGTCATCGCGACGGCCTCGACGGCGGCCCGGGCGGGGATGGCCAACTTCGGCAACTACGTCGCGGCGAAGTGGGGCGTGATCGGGCTCGTGAAGACGTTCGCCCTCGAGCTCGCTCCGCACAACATCACGGCGAACGCGATCTGCCCGTCGGCGGTGCGCACCGACATGATGTTCGAGAACGAGGCGCTCTACCGCATCTTCCGCCCGGATCTCGACACGCCGACGACGGCCGACGTCGAGGAGACGATCATGGCCGCCCGCCACAAGCTGCCGACGCCGTGGGTCGAGGCGCAGGACATCTCGGAGGTCGTCGTGTTCCTCGCGAGCGAGAAGGCCCGCTACATCACCGGCACGGCGATCGACGTGACGGCCGGGCTCAGCGCCACCTGGGGGGCCTGAGCCGCGCAGGACCCTCCCGTCGTGTCGTCCCGGCGCTCGGCTCGCGGCTGGACGCCACGTTCACGCGCGTGCGACCAACCCCGTCCTCCCCGACCCGTTCCGCTGGAGAAAGCCCGTCCATCCAGCAGGGAGGATCACATGAAGAAGAAGCTCGCCGTCGCCGCCGCATCCGCCGTCGCGCTGCCGTTCGCCTTCGGCGCCGGCGCCGCCTCGGCCGCCCACTGCGTCGCCCCCGACGGCTCGTCGCCCGGGTTCTCCTACTTCGGGACCGTGCACGTCAAGCAGGACGCCCACGGCAACGAGGGCCAGGGTCGCCCGCACGCCGGGACCCCCGGGGCGTCGAACTGCCGCGAGACGACGGGGAGCCCGTCGCAGCGCTGAGGATGCGGCCGGGTGCGCGACGTGGTCGGTCACGCACCCGGTCTGCTCCGCGCCGAGTCAGCGGACGTCGAGCGCGCGCGTCCGGCTGAAGCCGTTGACGTGGTCGCCGTCGCCGGCCACCTTCACGCGGTACGTGCCGTCGCGGGTGATCCGCAGACGGCGCGAATACGAGGACCGGCTGGTTCCGGCGTCCCGCAGCGTCGTGCGTGCGACGGTGACCCAGCGCCCGGTCGGTGAGCGCTTCTGGATCAGCGCGAGACGCCCGTCGTGGGCGGGGAGGACCGACCCCGAGAAGCGCACGCGGCTCCCGCTGCGCAGGCTCGTCGTCGAGACCGACAGCCCGACGCGAATGCGCGTGAGGACGAGCTTCGGGGCGCTCGTCACGCCCGGCGACGTCTGCGCCGTCACGCGGTACTGAGTGTTGAGGCCGGGCTTCACCGCGAACGCGTACCTGCCGTTGGCGGCGGTGACGGCGGTCCGGCCCGTCGGCTTGTAACCGTCGCCGTAGGGGCGGGTGTCGTCGGCCTCCAGGCGGACGGTCACCCCGCTCGACCGTGCGCCGGTCACGTCACCGGAGAGGGTGGTGCTCGATCCGAAGATGACGATCGTCGGCTTCGCCGCGATCGAGACGGCCTGCCCGTCCTTCGGGGGCTTGACCGGCTTCTGCGCCGTGGCCGCGGAGGCCGAGACGGCCGCGATCGCGACGGTGGCGACGGCGGTGAACTTCGTGCTGCGTGACATGTGCGGACGTCCTCGTCTGGGGTGGTGCTGCACATGTACAACGGCGCCCGGCCCCCAGGGTCGGGTCGACTTCTCCCGGCGTCGTGCGGCTCAGACGGGGTGCACGGGCTTGGCGAGCGCCTTGACGAACTCCTCGAGGTGGGCCGTCGTCCAGCACTCGAAGGCCTCGCAGTGCTGCTCGTAGGTGGCGATGACGGAGTCCCCGTAGTTCCAGTACAGCTTCGGCTCGGGGTTCAGCCAGAAGGTCCGCCCGGCCTTCTGCGCGATCTGGCCGAACACATCGGCGGCGGGGTCGCGTCCGTTCGTGCGCGCATCACCGAGGACGATCACCGTCGCGCGCGGGTGGAGGTCGGCCTCGACCTGATCGCGGAACTCGCGCCACACGCGCCCGTAGTCGGTGTAGCCGCTCACGTCGGCGACGCCGGCATCGCGCCCGATCGCCTCGCTCACCGCGCGGAAGTTGCGCTCCTTCTCGAAGACCTCCGTCACCTCGCTGATGCGCTCGATGAAGACGAACGACCGCATCTTGCGGAACGAGTCGTGGAGGGCGTGGAGGACGCTGAGGAAGAACACCGAGGCGCTCGCGACCGACGTCGACACGTCGCAGACGACGTAGATCTCCGGCCGGCGTGGGCGCTTCGGCTTGTAGCGCAGGTCGACGGGGACGCCGCCCGTCTGCAGGGAGGCGCGCATCGTCTTGCGCACGTCGACCTGGGCGTGACGGCGGTTGCCGCGCTGCTCCTGGCCCTGCGTCTTGAGCCGGCGCTTGAGCCGCATGACCGTGCGGTGCACGGCGGCGAGGTCCGACAGCGGCCCGGAGGGCAGCGCGCGGTCGATCTCGTTGAGCGGGCGGGCCGGCGGGAGCGCCTGC
This sequence comes from Paraconexibacter sp., assembly GCA_041603715.1. Lineage (GTDB taxonomy): Bacteria > Actinomycetota > Thermoleophilia > Solirubrobacterales > Solirubrobacteraceae > Paraconexibacter. Next base: position 3,780 of record JBFIDS010000191.1, read on the forward strand.
GTGCGCTCGATCTGCTGGCGCTCGAGCTCGCGGCGCAGCATCTGCTCGAAGCGCCGGATCTCGTCACGCGGGAGGCCCTCGCGTCGCGGGTCGTCGGCGGGCAGTTCCGGCTGCGCCTCGGAGCGGAGGCCGAGCTGTCGACGGATCCGCTGGACGTCGACGCCGATGACGCCGGACCCCTCGCCCTGCTGGCCGAAGGCGGCGATCGCCATCCGGGCGAGATCGGACATCTTGTCCCCGTCGCCCTCCTGCAGGGCCTCGGCGATGAGCTTGCGGAGCTCCTCGAGGTCGATGTCGCCCGCGTCACTGGCGTCGATCCCGCCGCCCTCCCCGACCTCGGCGTCGAGCGCGGCCACCTCCGTCGCGCGGAAGAAGAAGCGGTCGAATACGAGGGCAAAGATGCGGCGGTCCTCGGGGGACTTCGCGAGGGTGGCCGACAGCGCCTCGCGGAAGCGGTCGCGCTCGGTCCACTCGATCCGGTCGAGGACGGAGAACGCGTCGAGGAGCTCGGAGGTGCCGACCTGGACACCCTCGCCGCGGAGCTCCTCGCCGAACTCGAGGATACGCGGCGCGAGGCCGCGCGGGAGCGCCTCCTGCGCCGTCGCGCCGTGGATCGCCGCGCGGCGCGGGTCGGGCGTCCGACGCGCGGGCTCAGGCGCCGGTGGGGTCACCGTTCCCGCCGGTGGCTGCGGTCTGGGCGAGGGCCGGGAGCTTGACGCCGACGCGCTCGGACACGATGTCGAAGTCGGTGCGGTGCTTGACGATGATCGACATCGTGTCGCGGAACGTGTCCGCGTCGATGTCCGTCGCCCCGAGGAGCAGCAGCGCCCGTGCCCAATCGATCGACTCCGCGATGGAGGGCGGCTTCTTGAGGTCGAGCTCGCGCACCATCTGGATGACCTCGACGAGGCGCCGCCCGACGGCGTCGGAGAGCTCAGGCGCGTGGAGCTTGACGATCGCGAGCTCGTGCTCGAGGTCGGGATAGTCGAGCCAGAGGTAGAGGCAGCGGCGCTTGAGGGCCTCGGTGAGCTCCCGCGAGTTGTTCGACGTGAGGAGCACGATCGGCTGCGTGCGCGCCTCCACGCGGCCGAGCTCCGGGATCGTGACCTGGAAGTCCGACAGGATCTCGAGGAGCATCGCCTCGAACTCCTGGTCGGTCTTGTCGATCTCGTCGATGAGGAGGACGACGGGCTCCTCGCTGGAGATCGCCTGCAGCAACGGTCGCGCGAGGAGGAACTCGGCGCCGAAGATGTCGTCCTGCACGTCCGTCCAGCCCGTGCCGTCCGCCTCGGCCTGGATCCGCAGGAGCTGCTTGCGGTAGTTCCACTCGTAGAGGGCCTTCGCCTCGTCGAGACCCTCGTAGCACTGGAGGCGCACGAGCTCGCGACCGGTGTACTCGGCGAGCGCCTTGGCGAGCTGGGTCTTCCCGACCCCGGCCGGACCCTCGACGAGGATCGGCTTGCCGAGCTGGGCGGCGAGGAAGGAGACGAGTGACGTGGACTGGCCGGGGAGGTAGCCGGTGGCACGGAGGCCTGCAGCGACGTCCTCGATGGAGGCGGGGGTGACGACGGGCATGAGGCGGGGGAGGATAACGGTGTGGGATGCTCGCCCCGTGGACGCCGTCGCCTTCGTGCTCGCCGCCTCCGACATCCCGGCGGCCCCCATCCTCGGGCTCATGGCCTTCGGGGTGGTCGTGGCGGTGGTCGGCCACATGGGCCGCAACTACCGGATCGTGGGGGTCGGTCTCGGCGCACTGTTCCTCGCGACGGCGCTGATGGTCGTGCTCGGCTACGTGGCCTACAACGACGACGCGACCGATCCGCGCGACTGCAACACGGAAGCCGACTACAGCCAGTTCTGCCGCTGACGCGCCTCGTCAGCCGGTCGTCCGCAGGAGACGGTCGAAGCCCACGGTCCGCCCCGAGGCGTCCTTCGCCCGCACGCGGATGCGCAGCGGGCGGCGCGGCCCCGAGGCGGGCACGCGGAGGCGGATCGTGCGGTTGGAGCTCACGCGCGTGCGGGTCGTGCGGGCGATGCGGCGGGTCGATGAGCCGCGCCGGCGCTCCACGCTCAGCGTGAGGCGGCGGACGGGGCTCCGCACGACGAGGGCGAGCTTGAGGACGCGGCCGCGCCGCGACGCGCGGCGCAGGCCGAGGACGGTCCGTGGCGCGGGCGCCGGATCCGCGGCGGGCGGCGCCGGGGCCGGGACGGGGCCCGCGTTGCGCACGATCCACTCGGCGAGGGCGGGCTGGCCGATGCGCCCGTAGACGCCGTAGAGACCGGGGAAGCCGCACCCGAGACCGAACGAGACGGTGCCGACGAGCACGGGCTCGCCGGCCGGAAAGACCATCAGGGGCCCGCCCGAGTCGCCCTGGCAGGAATCCCGCCCGCCGGTGCCCGATCCGGCGCACAGCATCGTCTCGGGGTCCCACCCGAGCGTGCCGCGGTAGGCGTTCGCGCATTCCGGGTCCGAGCGGATCGGGACGTCCACCTGGAGGAGGTCGTCGCTGCCACCGAACAGAGCGGGGAACGACCGGCCGCCCCAGCCGATCGTCGTCGCCACGGTGCCCGGCGACCAGAGAGCGCGCTCGGTCGCCGTCACGACGCGGATCGGGGCGGCGGGAGGGGCGGGGGCCCGCACGAGCTCGAGCAGGGCGACGTCGTTGCTCGAGTCCTGCGGCGTGCGGTAGCTCTCGTGGATCTTGATCCGCCTGACCGCGACCCGCTCACCGCCGGAGTCGCTCAGCCGCGTGACGCCGAAGCGCACGCTCGTCGGCTCTCGGGGCGCACCGTCCGGGCCCGCCTCCACGCAGTGGGCGGCGGTGAGGGCCCAGCGGTCGCGGACGAGCGAGGCACCGCAGGTGAACGAGCCGTCGATCTCGAGCGCGCCCATC
>JBFIDS010000192.1:0-6660 GCA_041603715.1 Paraconexibacter sp.
ACGGTGAAGTCGCACGTCAAGCACATCCTGCGCAAGCTCCGTGCGGCGAACCGCGCCGAAGCGGTCTCGCGCTACCTCCACCTCCTGCACCGCGACCAGGGTCGCTCGGCGTGACCGTCGGAGCTCCTGGGGCCTCGGCGGCGATGGTCCGCGAGCGGCGGCTGCGCGAGCGGGTCGGCGCGCTGCGCCGCGAGGTTGCGCAGCGGCTCGGCCCGGACTCGCTCGACCTCGGGGAGGGCGCCGACCTCGCGGTGCTCGCCGACGAGCTGCCCCGGCTCGCCGCGGGGCTCGTCGCGGAGCTGCGCACGCACGAGGCGCTCGACGAGGAGGCCCGGTCGGTCGCCCGTCTCGCGCTCGACACCCAGGATCTCGCTGCCGCCTGCCATGCGGAGGTCGCGCGCCGCCGCTCCGCCCTCGACGCGGAGGTCGAGCGCGGCCTCGCGGACCTGCGGCCGATCACGTCTTCGACCGACCTCCTCGATCGCGTGTGCCGGACCGTGGTCGAGCACTGCGGGTTCGAGCGCGCGATGCTCAGCCGCGTGGAGGGTGAGACGTGGATCCCGTGGCTCACCCACTCCGCCCGGGACGACATGTCGGACCGCACGCGGCGCACGCCGATCCCCCTCGCCGAGTGCCCGCTGGAGAGCGCGGCTCTCGCCGAGCGCCGGGCGAAGCTCGGCGTCCTCCCCGCCGAGACCGTCCGTCGTCACCGGTCGGTCATCGCGCTGTCGGACACGAGGACGTACGTCGTCGCTCCGATCGTCCCCGCCGGGCGGGTCGTGGGTTTCCTCCACGCCGACCACTTCCCCACCGCACGCCCGGCGGACGGCACGGACCGCGATGCCCTTTGGGCGTTCGCCGAGGGATTCGGCCGCGTCTACGAACGCGCGATCCTCCACGAGCGCCTCGACGCGCAGCGGGACCAGATCCGAGAAACCTTCGACGTCGCCGAGCAGATCATCTCGGGCCTCGCCGCGGCCGACCTCGAGCTCGTGCGGACGACGGGCGATGACGCCGACCCGCACAGCGGCTCGGGGCTCGACCTGCCCTCGGGCGGTGAGCTGGACGCGCTCCTCACCGAGCGTGAGCGCGAGGTGCTCGCGCTCATGGTGAAGGGGTGCTCGAACAGCGTCATCGCCGAGCGGCTCGTCATCCGCGACGGGACGGTGAAGTCGCACGTCAAGCACATCCTGCGCAAGCTCGGGGCGGTCAACCGCGCCGAGGCGATCGCCCTCTCGCTCGGCGGCGCGCCCGGCAAGCGCTGATCGCTCGCCGCGGCGGGACGGGTCGAGCGATCAGGCGCCCGCGTCCACGAGCAGCTCCCGCACCCGCGCGACCGCGTCGATCTGCTCGAGCGGCTCGGGATGCGCCGGGGCGAGGCACACGCCCTCGATCCCGGCGTCCGCGTAGGTGACGAGCCGGGCGGCGACGTCCTCCGCGCGGCCGGTGATCGTCGAGCTCGCGACACGCTCGAAGGGGACGCCGAAGCGCCGCTCCATGTAGGTGGCCGCTTCGTCCCTCGCGCGCCCGGGGTCCTCGGCGATGTTCACGTGCGCGAGCAGTACGGCGCCCGGGCTCGGGCGCCCCGCCTGGGCGGCGAGCGCTCCGACCGTCGAGACGGCGACGGCGACCTCCTCCGGATCCATCCACGCGCAGAAGTGCGCATCGGCGAACCGGGCAACCCGCGCGAGGGCCTCCTCGGAGCGTCCGCCGACGAGCACCGGCGGCATCGCGTCGGGGACGGGCGCGATGCCGTCGCACTCGACGATCTGCAGGCCGGCGTGGTCGACGAGCGCGCCGGACAGGAGCTCGGGCAGCAGCTCGAGGACCTCGTCGAGCAGCGCGCCGCTCTTGGCGACGTCGACGCGCCCGGCGCGGAAGTCGGGCTCGTGACCCGATCCGTCACCGACTCCGAGAAGCAGCCGGCCCGGGGCGAGGACGGCGAGCGTGGCGAGCTGCTTGGCGATCCAGGTGAGCGGGCGCAGCGCCGGCGTCAGCGTGCCGAAGCCGAGCGCGATGCGGTCGGTCGCTCCCGCCACGTGGGCGAGCGTGAGCGCGGACTCGAGCACCGGACGGCGGTGGACGAGATGGTCGGGGACCCAGACGTGGTCGAGGCCCGCCGCCTCGGCGGCGAGGGCCGCCGCGCGGACGGGGGTGCCGCCGCCCGTCGCGTCGACCGACGGCAGGACGAGGCCGACGCCCGCCCACGGCGGGCCGGTCGTCGCGTCAGTAGGAGCGGGGGAGTCCGAGGACATGCTCACCGACGTAGTTGAGCACCATCTCCTGAGGCAGCGGTGCCAGCTTCAGCAGGCGGGCCTCCTTGTAGTAGCGCTCGACGTGGTACTCGCGGGCGTAGCCGAAGCCGCCGTGGGTCTGGATCGCGCGGTCGCAGGCCTCGGTCCCCGCTTCCGAGCAGAGGAACTTGGCGGTGTTCGCCTCGAGCCCGCAGGGCAGACCCTGGTCGTACTTCCACGACGCCTTTCGCAGGACGAGCTCGGCGGCGTCCAGGCGCATCCGCGAGTCGGCGAGCGGGAACTGGATGCCCTGGTTCTTGCCGATCGGCCGGCCGAAGACGACGCGCTCGTTCGCGTACTGGACGGCCTTCTTGAGGGCGACGCGTCCGAGCCCGAGCGCCTCGGCGGCGATGAGGATCCGCTCCGGGTTGAGCCCGTCGAGCAGGTACTTGAACCCCTGGCCCTCCTCGCCGACGCGATCCTCGACCGGGATCTTCAGGTCGTCGATGTAGAGCTCGTTGGAGTCGACGGCCTCGCGGCCCATCTTGGGGATCGGGCGGATCTCGATGTCGGGGCTCTGCACGTCGGTGAGGAAGAGCGTCATCCCGCCCGTCTTCTTCTTGCAGTCCTCGAGCTTCGTCGTGCGGGTGAGGAGGAGGACCTTGTCGCTGTGGAGCGCCTTCGAGATCCACACCTTGCGCCCGTTGCAGACGTAGTGGTCGGCGTCGGGCTCGGGCAGCTTGGCGAACGTCTTCGTCGCCGTCGTGTCGAGGCCGGCGTCGGGCTCGGTGATGCCGAAGCAGACGTGCATCTCGCCGCTCACGATCTTCGGCAGGAGTCGCTCCTTCATCGCGGGCGTCCCGTGCTTGATGACGGGGTGCATGCCGAAGATCATGCCGTGGAGCGAGCTGGCCGCGTTCATGCCGCCCCCGGACGCGGAGATCTCCTCGAGCATGATCGACGCCTCCGTGATCCCGAGGCCGCTGCCGCCGTGCTCCTCGGGTACGCAGATGCCGAGCCAGCCATCGCGGGCGAACGCGTCGTAGAACTCGCGCGGGAACTCGTGCTTCGTGTCCTTCTCGAGCCAGTACTCGTCGTCGAACGTGGCCGCGAGCTCGGCGACCGCCCTGCGAATCGTCTCCTGGTCCTCCGTCGGCGTGAAGTCCACGGCGTCTCTCCCTTACTTAACGATCGTTAGGGTGGAGTGTAGCCGACGGTCGAGGCGGCGGGACGCTCGGCACGTTTGCTGGACCAGAGACAGCAAACGTGACCCGGGGGGCCGACGACCCGACGTGCGGCGGCGGTCCGCCGGAGCTACTCCGCCAGCGCGCCGAGCTCCGAGGCGTTCGCGAGCCGCACGTAGCGCGAGGCCGCCTCCGCGCGGTTCGTCGCGTGGAGCTTGCGCAGCACCCGCTTGACGTGCGACTTCACGGTGCCCGTCGAGATGACGAGCTCCTCGGCGATCTGGCCGTTCGTCCGTCCCGCCGCCATCAGCCGCAGCACCTCGATCTCGCGCCGCGTGAGCATCGCGTGCACACGCGACTCGCTCTCCATCAGCGAGCGCGCCGCGTTCCCCCGCTCCGGGGCCTCGACCTTGCGGAGGTCGAGGTCGGCGTCCTGCAGCGCCTGCACGGCGGCATCGGCCGCCGCGAGCGCCGTGCGGACCTCGCTGTGCTGTCGGCGCGCGCGTTCGAGGAGGACCGTGCGCTCGAACGCGTAGCCGAACCCCTCGGCGAACGCCCACACGGTGTCGCGGTCGATGCTGTCGACCTGTCGGCCGGAATACAGCCGCTCTGCGTGCAGAAAGCCGATGACCTTCCCGGTCGGCATGATCGGGGCCGCGACGTAGGACCGCGTCTGCGAGAACTCGATGATGTCGCGATTCACACGCGCGTCGTTGCGAGCATCACGGACGATGGCGGGCCCTCTGCGCCGGATCATCTCCGTCTCCAGGAGCATGTGGTCCAGGCGAGGGGCGGCGCTCTGGGCGAACGCGACCATCTTCTCCGCCGCCTCGGTGTCCGCACCGAAGTACGCCGCCTCCATGACCATCCGGCCCTCGTGCACGCGGAACAGCACGGCGCGGTCGAACCCGCAGGACTCCACGAGCTGGCGCGGGGCCCGGTCGACGATCTCGGCGACGGATTCGACGCCACGCAGCTTGGACAAGCCGTCCTGGACCTGGAGCATCGCGTTCATGCGGCGATGCGACTCCTCGATGAGCAGGTCGCGGTCCAGGAGGGCGAGATCGAGCACCGCCTCGAGCGCGGCGAGCGCCTCCTCGTCGCCCCCGCTCCTCGAGTGCCCCACGGACCACCGCGGCGTGCTGGTCCATCGCCTCGGCGACGGCACGCGAGGTCTCGGCCGCACCGGCACCCGCGGAGAGAGTGCCGATCTCTGGGTCCGGCGTCGGTACCGCCACGCCGTAGGCCTCTCGTGCCTCCTCGAGGCGACGCACCACCGGTGACGGCGGTTGGGGCGCCGAGCCCCAACCGGGGTGCCCGCCACGCTCGAGCGCGTCGATCGGCACCTCACCCTCGCCCGGGGCTGGCGCGGTCGGCTCGGTGTGCTCTGCACCCATGGCCAGCAATCCTCGCACGCCCGCGGCGCTCTGCGGGTCGATGCTCCCCTTGGAGGCCGCTTGTGCCCCCCTTGGAGGGATCGACTCCGCAGGGCCTCGGCGGGAGGCTACGTCCATGTCCACGACGACCTCTGCGCCGATCGAGCGCCTGCCCAGGCCGGAAGGGGTCGCGAACCCCTATCCCATCTACGACGAGCTTCGCGATATCTCGCCCGTCCCCGGCTACCGGGACTGGCCTCCCGGGACGGTGCCCGGTGCCGACGAACCCGTCACCGCCTGGGCGCTCTTCGACTACGCCTCCGTGTACGCGGCCGCGAAGGACAGCGAGACGTTCTCCTCGCGAGACCCGATCCAGGAGGCCTCGTCGGCCCCGAGCCTCATGCTCGTCAACACCGACCCGCCGCAGCACACGGCGGAGCGCAAGCTCGTCGGACAGGCCTTCTCGCCGCGGCGGATCAACCGCCTCGAGGGCTGGATGCGCGACCTCGTGCCGTCGCTCCTCGACGAGCTCGGGGAGGGCGAGGTCGACGTGATGGACTTCGCCGCCGAGCTGCCGACCCGCGCGATGGTCAAGCTGCTCGGCCTGCCCGAGGGCGACCACGTGCGGTTCAAGAAGTGGGCCAACGCCTTCATGCTCTCGAGCGACATGTCGCCCGAGGAGCGCATGGCGAGCAACGAGGAGATGGTCGCCGCGTTCGCCGCCCGCCTCGGCGAGCACGCCGCCGCCCTCGCCGAGACCCCGCCGACCGGGGACGTCGACGACGCCTCCGACCTCATCTCCGCGCTGCTGCGCGCCGAGGTCGACGGCAACCGGCTGACCCCCGAGGAGATCGTGCGCTTCTGCGTGACGCTCGTCGTCGCCGGCAGCGAGACGACGACCTACCTCGGCGGCAACCTCATCTACATGCTCGCCAAGGAGCCGGAGGCGGCCGCCCGCGTGCGGGCCGACCGCTCGCTGCTCCCGGCGTTCATCGAGGAGACGATGCGCCTGATCGGGCCGCCGCAGCGCCTCTTCCGCATCGCGACGCGCGACGTCGAGCTCGGCGGCAAGCAGATCAAGAAGGGCGAGTGGGTCGCGCTGTTCTTCGGGTCGGCGAACCACGACCCGGCGGTCTTCACCGACCCGGACACGTTCGATCTCGACCGGCCGAACGTCCGCAAGCAGCTCTCGCTCGGCCACGGCCTGCACTTCTGCCTCGGCGCCGTGCTCGCCCGGCTGGAGGTGCTCGCCGCCATCGACGGAGTGCTCGACCGCTACTCGACGATCGAGCTCACCGACGATCTCGGCGACAAGCAGACCGCGAGCCTGCTCACGCACGGCTGGGTCCGCCTTCCGATCCGGCTCGCGCACTGAGCGCCGCCGCACCGTCCCGTCCACACCTGCAGGAGAGAACGCAACATGCCGACTGACACCGAGAACATCAACATCGAGACGATGGAGCGCGTCTACGCGGCCGTTCCGGCCGGGGACCTCGATACCGCGCTGTCGCTGCTCGACCCCGAGGTGACGATCGTCTACTACGGCTCCGAGGCGACGCCGTACAAGGGCGAGTACCACGGCATCGAGGGCGCGATCGACTTCTTCACCAAGGTGGGGACGAACATCGAGATCGTCGAGATGGAGGTCTACCGCTTCATCGCCCAGGGCGACGATCTCGCCGCCTTCGGCCATCAGAAATTCCGCAAGCTCGACAACGGCCACGAGTGGGAGTCCGACTTCGCCCACATCGTGAAGCTCCGCGACGGCAAGTGGCTCGAGTTCCGCGACTTCATGAACTCCGCGCTCACGCACCTCGCCTTCACGGAGAGCTGACGCAGCCGAGCGGGCGGGGCGCCGCGGCGAGC